>JBCCNE010000214.1:0-7748 GCA_039026015.1 Cyanobacteria bacterium P01_C01_bin.70
ACAACCTTCGTCACAGCTGAGTGAGCGGCAAGTTCCGGCGTTTCTTCAGGCGCTGCCGCGGCTAAAGCTGACTTTATCGTGCGGCTATCATTAGGCAGTTCTCCCTGAGTCGTTTTAGCAGAGCGGCGATTGGCGGGTTCGGCAGGCCTGCTGAAGCGGTGGTCATCAGGCCTATAGAGGAGCGATCGCATTGGAAGCACAGCCCCCGACTCCACCTGCGGATTGAGTAACGTGCTGTTAGCACCAATACAGGCATGTGCCCCGACCTTTCCCTGGCCCAAAATCAAAACACCGCCTCCCAAATTGACTCCCACCTCCAGCACTAATTTTCCCCCGGTAGCTTGAACAACGACACCCGCACCAATGCAAACGCCGGCGGCAACGATCAGAGCCGCTCCGGGTGCGGCCTCTAAAACAGCACCAGTGGCGATCGCCACATCGGGAGCCACCTCAACGTTTGACCCAACGTAAAACCGCACTGACTCTGGCTGTTCATTGACCTGCACCATGCAAGAAAGCAACTATGGACGCTGAATGGTGGTTTCTAACACCCGACGCTTGGCCTGCGGATCAATGCCTACCAACCGGACATACTCGCCCGCATGAGAGGCCAACCCTGATTCTAAGGCAGACAGTACCGTAGCCAGATTTTGGCCCTCGAGGACGCCACCGCTCTGCCAGGCACCGCTCCGATAGCGCCGCACATCTGCGTGCTCGAGGCTAATACGATAGCCTTGACCTATCAGCTGTCGCACTTGATGAGCCAAATCGGCTGAAATACTGGGACTGTGACCGTTGTTCACAGCCGCAGGAGCGGCCGTAGGGGCTGCCGGGGCCGCACTGGAGGGCTGGTTCAAACCATTGCTAATGACTTCCCCAGGACGGTGAACGACGACGGGAGCCAGTCGCTTTTTAGCGGAGCGATCAATGCCGAAGATGCGAACGTATTCATTAGAGTGTTCTTGAATGCAGGCATTAATCGCTGACAGGGCCGCATCATCGCGAGTTGCCTCAATTGGCGTGCAGGTTTGCCAGACGTTACTGCGAAACCGTCGCTGATCAGCGTGCTCAGCGCCAATAACATAGCCTTGACTCAGCAGACCACGCACCTGCTGCGCGACTGTCCCCGAGAGCTGACCAGCCGGAGCAGAGGAGGCCCCTTGACTGGAATAAGTGCCGTTGCCAGATGAGGTACTCGACACGGTGCCTAAGGTCGTAGGCCCATCCGGTCGCTGAATGGTCACGGGCGCAATCCGTCGCTTGGCGATCGGGTCGATGCCAAACATGCGCACATATTCGCCCTGGTGCTCATTCATGCAGGCCTGCAGCGCCGCGATCGCTTCTCGCTCATTGGTCGGCTGTACGGGGGAACAACTTTGCCAAACATTACTGCGAAACCGGCGCGCATCGGCATGCTCTAAGCCAATGCTATAGCCCTGACTCAGCCAGTTACGCACCTGCTGGATAAAATCGCCGCTGGCTTGAGCGCTGCCGCTACTGCTCGCTGCTGCGGGCCGTTTGGGGCCACTAGTAAGAGGAACTGATTTAGCCTGCACCTCAACGGCTTTGCCATCGGGCCGCTGAATAGTGGTCATGGCGACTCGCTGCTTAGCGGTGGGATCAATGCCAAACATGCGCACATATTCACCCGCATGTTCTGCCAAACAAGTTTCTAAAGCCGTCAGCACATCCCCCTCGCGGGTAGATTTGATCGGGCTACAAGTTTGCCATACGTTACTGCGATAGCGGCGGGTATCAGCGTGTTCCGTCCCGATTCGATAGCCTTGGTTGAGCAGTTGGCGTACCTGCTGCACAACATCAGTGGTCAGTCTTTGAGGTTGCATGGTCTTAGTTCCGTTGTCTTGAGCGATAGATGTGAGCGGCGGTCGAGCGTCAGCAGAGGCGCCGCGATGGAAGGCAACTTGTGCCGATTGCACATATCCGGCCCGCAGTATTTGATTGATGTTGGTGAGTTCTTCGACAAACGCCAGGTCTTGAGGGCTAGCGTCAGCTAGTTTATCAGCCTGCTCTTGCTGCGTGATTACAGCTCCCGAGGGCACCACTTTACCCGCAGGAATTTCCACATCTTGCACTAGGGCATGCATCATGACGACGCTTCCAGCCCCTAGGCGGGCATTAAAAACGGTTGAGCGAAAGCCGACAAATACGTCGTTGCCAATATAGGCAGGACCATGAATGATGGCTTTGTGGGCGATACAAGCATTCTGACCAATCCAAACGGCATAAGAACGGTCATCATCGCCGAGCACTCTGCCCTCTTTCAGAGCGTGGATGATCACCCCGTCTTGAATCGCGGCTCCGGTTCTAATGCCGAAGGGCGCATTGCTATCGGCCCGAATCGATGCCCCAGGCGCGACCAATACTTCTTCGGCGATCTGCACATCGCCAACCACTTCAGTGAAGTCGTGAACGATTGCGGCCGCATCAATAGTGGGCTTTGCCAAGCTGCTTGACCAAGATGGTTGTGGGGCTGCTGCACTGCGGGTCAACATGAACCCGATTCCTCCCTTAATACATCAGCTGCGATCGCAGGGATTGGCTGATATCCGCTCATGGCGGAGGGATCGGCAGATACCTCAACCGCTCCCTCGACGCCTGCAACCTTCAATTAAAATCATCGCGCTTGCTGTAAAGCGTTCCTGAACTCAGAGAAACGGTGTCGACGATGGCAATCACGGCCGCATCGACCGGACGCTCGTGATATCCCTGATGTTCTCGAGCGCCACTGCCACGGGTAATCAAAACCCATTCTCCTGGCCCAGCCCCCACCACATCAGCAGCGACCTCATAGTCGGGCAGCGGTTCACCCGTGTCGCTGATCAGCTGCACCATCAAAAACTTGACGCCACTCAGGCTCGGCTCTTTACAAGTGCTGACGACCGTGCCGCGAACTTTAGCCAAAAGCATAGAAAGTGACTACCTATCGGCCATACGGGCGAATACCACTGACACTTTCGCGGAACTGCTCGACCGCTTCGGTATAGCGAATTGGCAGCACAAATTCTAGGTTTTCGTGGGGACGAGCAATAATGTGAGTCGAAAGCACCTGACCCCCATTAACTCGCTTAACGTTTTCAATGCCGGCGGAAACCGAAGCCTGAACTTCAGAGACGTCGCCCCGCACAATCACCGTGACGCGGCCGCTACCAATCTTCTCATACCCAACCAAAGTAACCCGGGCCGCCTTCACCATAGCGTCCGCGGCTTCGACCACAGCGGGAAACCCAAGGGTTTCGATCATACCAACTGCGATAGCCATACTACTAACTCCTTAAATAATCTGCGTGGATGACATTGCTAGAAACCATGGGAGATACCTGTTGCCTTACTGGCTTCAGTCCAATTGCTTAGTCGCCCCAACAAACGTGGCTAACTCGCCAACTGGAGGCAGGAAATCCCCATTGCGCGAATACTGGCTGAAAACTTGCCGGTTAAGTTCTAAACTGCTCGACCGCTTCGGTGTAGCGAATCGGCAAGACAAACTCCAGGTTTTCGTGAGGCCGCGCAATAATGTGCGTAGACAGCACCTCGCCACCGTTTACGCGCTTAGCTGATTCAATCCCCGCAGACACCGACGCCTGCACCTCAGAAACATCGCCCCGCACAATCACCGTGACGCGACCACTACCAATTTTTTCGTAGCCCACCAAGGTAACTCGGGCGGCTTTCACCATCGCATCAGCAGCTTCCACAACAGCGGGAAACCCTTTTGTCTCAATCATTCCAACTGCAATAGGCATTTATCGTTATCTCCCTCGTAAGATGCGGTGAGCCACCAGCGTTGCAGTTTCTTAATAAAGCCTTGGAAATTAATCTGTCGGCACGGAAGGTTAAGAAATTCTGGTTCGCTAAAAAGGCACGGAAGTGGCCCACTTAAACTCCATGTAAATCAAGGATATGAGTCCATTGCACCCTTGGCAATATAAGTCTCGATGATTGTCCTTAATATGAAACATCAATGCAGCTAATGAAATATTTTGTAGCTGTAGTTATCAAGCCGCAATTGTAACTAAAGCGTTTGCTCACAATTGAGTGGCCTTGAAGAGGGGGTGGCAAGCGGCCTAGGGATGGCTGCCCAAGTTTTGTTGTTAATCGCTTTAAGCTTTGACTAGAGGCTGTTTCGGCGTCATCCAAATTCGGTTATGATAAATCGAACTATGTAAAACTTGTCAAATTCGCTGTCAACGGCTCGCTTAAAGACTAGGCGCTTCCAGTGCTGCGGCTTCTGTGAGTGACTAGGCTTGGCCGAAACCCAGTTTTGAAAGGGTGGCCTAGCGAATTGTCAGATGTTGATATTTATTCATCTAATGCGCTTGGGAATAAATGTGACCGCGATCGCGGTCACATTTATTAAGCATCCCAGTGCTGGTGGGCCACTGCTGTAAAGGGAATCAATGGCAGAATTTTGGATGCATTCAGGCTGGTTGATTCCAGCTTATGGCCTGGTTGGCGCGACCGTGACCCTGCCGTGGTCAATAGGCCTAATCCGTGAGACCGGGCAGCGGCCAGCAGCCTATCTCAACCTCTTGATGACTTTTGTGGCCTTGATCCACAGCGTTTTTGCCGGCCAACGTGTCTGGGGGCAAGCGCCGCAGGAACTCAATTGGGATTGGTTTCAAGTCGCTGACCTAACCCTGCACGTGTCGTTTGAGCTATCGATGCTCAACCTCAGCATCGTTGTGCTAATCGCGGGTCTCAGCTTTCTGGCCCAATTGTTTGCCCTGGGCTACATGGAGAAAGATTGGGCTCTGGGGCGATTTTTTGGGCTGATGGGCTTTTTTGAGGCGGCCATGAGTGGCGTTGTGCTCAGCAGCTCGCTCTTCTTATCTTATTCGTTGCTGGAGATGCTGACCCTATCCACCTACCTGTTGGTGGGCTTTTGGTATGCCCAGCCGCTGGTGGTGACAGCCGCCCGAGATGCTTTCTTGACCAAGCGCATTGGCGATGTGTTGCTGCTCATGGGGGTGATTGCGCTCTCAGCGTTGGCCGGCAGTTTGCGGTTCAACGACCTGTATGAGTGGGTTAAGGTGGCGGACTTAGCGCCTTTGGCGGCAACGCTACTGGGGGTTGCCCTCATCGCGGGGCCGACCGGTAAATGTGCGCAGTTTCCGCTGCATCTTTGGCTGGATGAAGCCATGGAGGGCCCCAATCCCGCCTCGATTCTGCGGAATTCCGTTGTCGTCACCTGTGGGGCCTACATCCTAATTCGCCTGCAGCCGGTAGTGGTGATGTCGCCGATCACGCTCACGCTGTTAGTGATTATTGGGGCAGTGACGGCCGTCGGAGCGTCTTTCGTGGCACTGGCTCAGGTTGATATGAAGCGGACATTTTCTTACTCTACGAGCGCCTATCTGGGGCTGGTATTTATTGCCGTTGGGACAGAGTGGCCCGGGGTGGCGCTGACGATTTTGTTGACCCACGCGATCGCTAAAGCGCTCTTGTTTATGAGCGTTGGGTCCATTATTTTGACCACTAACACTCAAGATTTAACGGAACTCGGCGGCTTAGGCCCCAAGATGCCCGCCACAACCACCTGCTACGTGGTCGCCGCTCTCGGCCTGTTCGGGCTGCTGCCGTTGGGCAGCTTCTGGGGCTACTGTCTGGGCATCGACTTTTTCTGGCATGGGCAACCGCTTTTGGTGGCGGTCTTTTTGTTGGTGAACCTGCTGACCGCGCTGAATTTGACGCGGGTATTCCGGTTGATTTTTTTGGGATCGTCCCAACCTAAAACTCGTCGCGCTCCCGAAGTGGCTTGGCCGATGGCGGTGCCGATGGTCATCCTGATGGTGATAACCTTGGCAGTGCCCTTAGGGATGCAGCAGCTGGATCTGCTACCGCCGTGGCAATATATCAACTCAGCTGCCTTTGCCCTATTAGTTTTATCCGGGGTCGTTGGCGTCACCATCGGCGCTGTGATGCCGTTAAGTCAGTCGCTGGCGCGTTCGACACAAAAATCGCTCCGGATTGCCCAAGACCTCTTGGCCTATGACTTTTACACCGAGAAACTGTATCGCTTTACTGTGGTCTGGTTAGTGGAACGGCTGTCGTTTGCCAGCAGTTGGTTTGACCGCTACGTGGTGGACGGCCTAGTCAATAGCGTCGGGTTGGCGTCGCTAATCGGTGGAGAAAGCCTGAAGTACAGTATTTCTGGGCGATCGCAAGGATACATCCTCACCATCATGATCGGGATGGGCCTGCTAGGACTATTGATGATTTGGAACACTTTCTAGGGTGGGCATGATGCTGAGTGCGTTGATCTTAATTCCCCTGGTAGGAACACTAGTCATCAGCCTGTGGCCGCGTCAGTGGGCAGGCCAGCGGGTTTGGTTGGTGGCCTTGCTGGTGCAGGCGCTATCGCTGCTTTGGGGAGGCTGGATTGCCTGGCAATTTGATATTCAACAGCCCGACCTACAGTTTGTCGAATCGCTGCCGTGGATTGATGCGTTAGGGCTAACCTATCAGCTTGGGGTCGATGGCTTATCCCTGCCGCTGTTGTTAATCAACAGTTTGCTGGGGGGGATCGTCGTCTACGCCAGCTCCGAAAATATTCAGCGACCCCGGCTGTATTTCAGTTTGGTGCTGCTGATCAACACCGCAGTAGCGGGCGCTTTTCTGGCCCACAACTTGCTGCTGTTCTTTATCTTTTATGAGCTGGAGCTGATTCCGCTCTATTTGCTGATTGCCATTTGGGGCGGCGCGCGGCGAGGCTATGCGGCCACGAAGTTTTTGATTTACACCGCCACTTCTGGAGTGCTGATTTTAGGCGGCTTTCTGGGCGTAGCCTGGCTGGGCGGCTCCGATTCCTTTAATTACGACGTTACCGTGGCTCAGTCGATGACTTTGCTACAGCAAGGCCTGCTGCTAGGAGCCATTTTGGTGGGGTTTGGCATCAAGGTGCCGCTGTTCCCCTTTCACACTTGGCTGCCTGATGCCCACGTGGAAGCCTCAACGCCGGTTTCCGTACTGCTGGCCGGAGTGCTGCTGAAGCTTGGCACCTACGGCATTGTCCGGTTCGGCCTGCAACTACTGCCGGACGCCTGGGATTTGTTTGCGCCGTGGCTGGCGATTTGGGCCGTTGTCAGCGTGCTGTATGGTTCCCTGGCAGCGATCGCCCAAACCGATATGAAAAAAATGGTGGCCTACAGCTCCATTGGTCATATGGGCTACGTGCTGCTGGCGGCGGCAGCGGCGACTCCCCTGGCGATCTTGGGCACGGTGATGCAGATGGTGAGTCATGGACTTATCTCTGGCATGTTGTTTTTGCTGGTGGGCGTCGTTTATACCAAGGCGGGCACGCGAGATTTAACGGTGCTGCGGGGCTTACTCAACCCAGAGCGAGGCCTACCGATTACCGGCAGCTTAATGATTATCGGAGTCATGGCCAGCGCTGGCATTCCTGGCATGGTGGGCTTTATTTCTGAATTTGTGGTGTTTCGAGGCAGTTTTATGGCCTTTCCTATCCCGACGCTGCTGTGCATGGTGGGCTCTGGCCTGACGGCGGTGTATTTCTTGCTGTTAGTAAACCGCGCGTTCTTTGGCCGACTGCAGATTGCACTTCCCAGCGATAAGGTCGAGCCCGATGTGCTGTTGCCGCCAGTGGCCTGGCGCGATCGCCTGCCGGCAATTGCTCTAGCCCTGCTGATTGTGGCGTTAGGGCTACAGCCCAACTGGCTCTCCCGCTGGAGTGAGGTGACGGCTTTAACTTGGCGATCGCCCGCGATCGAAGT
>JBCCNE010000215.1:0-7715 GCA_039026015.1 Cyanobacteria bacterium P01_C01_bin.70
GGTTCACCGCGATTGTTGGCTTTCAGATCTTCAGGGGTGAGCACATCCAGCGCAATGTCTTTGGTGTACTGGCCGTCGGGGGTATGGGGATTTTCGAACCAGCCAATCTGCACCAGGGCAATGGGCATCGACACGTCTTTGCTGGGGAAAATCTGCGAACCATCCACCGCAAAGGTCGTCACCCCTGCTAACTGCTCCTTCACCCAAACCAGACTGTCCTCCCGATTTTCCCAGTGATGGGGGTTGGCAATCACTCCTTTGGTCACGGCATCGAACGGCTCTAACAAATGCGCCCCGATGCCGCGCTTCGACAATCGCTTGGCTGTGTTAGAGAAGGTCTCCTGGGTGATAGCCTGCCACGCCCGGCGATAGCGTTCAAGGTCATACACCAAGGTCTGATCAAACTGAGAAAGCACCTCGCGCTTTTCTTCAAGAACAGCGCGAATTTGAGCAGGGCTGACGGGCATAAATCTTGTGGCTTCAACTTAGAACGAATGTATTGTATCGTCGTTTTTACGAAGCGAGTGCCAAATTTTGACAATCGGTGGTCGTGTAAGAGTGAGGCATCCACGCAATCACACAGGCATCCTAGCCAACAGGTAACCCTGTGAATATCTGGTTCTGGGAAAGTGATATCTTGAGTGCCTCGCCTGCGCCAGAGATTTGTTACTCTATGCAGACTGTCGTGATGGAGTTTGTAGTCTTTGGAAGGTGAACCTGCGATCGCCCCTCAGCCGCAATTTAGAGAAGATTCGGGGCGCTCGTCGCTGGTCGTTGGCAATGTCGAGATTCCGCCGGGCAAGCGGGTCAAAGTCGAGATTCCAGTAACGCGCTTGCCCACAGGCACCACGCTATCGCTGCCGGTAGCGGTTATCCGGGGACGCTATCCGGGACCCTGCATTTGGCTCAGTGCTGCTATCCACGGTGACGAGCTGAACGGCGTCGAAATTATTCGCCGCATCATTCGTGCCCTCAAGCCATCCTGTCTGCACGGCACAGTGCTGGCGGTACCCGTAGTGAATATCTTTGGCCTGATTGAGCAGTCTCGCTATCTGCCCGATCGCCGCGACCTAAACCGCTCCTTTCCGGGTTCTCGGCGCGGCTCTCTGGCCGCTCGCCTGGCCGCTATTTTCATGCAAGAGGTGGTAAGTCACTGCAGTCACGGCATTGACCTACACACCGCTGCCATTCACCGCAGCAACTTTCCGCAGATTCGCGCCAATCTTAAAGACCCCACCACTTATGCGTTTGCCAAGGCCTTCGGGGCGCCCGTCATAATTCATGCCAGCACGCGGGATGGCTCTCTGCGGGAGGCCGCGGCCAAGCGCAATATTCCAACGCTGCTGTACGAAGCCGGTGAGCCGCTGCGGTTTGGAGAAAACGCAATTCAGATTGGAGTGGATGGGGTGCGGCGTACCCTAGCCTATTTGGATATGTATACCCTAGATGCGCCAAATCAGGTGCCGCTAGCGATCGAGTCTTATGAAACGAAATGGATCAGAGCCTCACGGGGCGGCTTTTGGCACTGCCAAATCGAGCTAGGTCAGCAAGTCGGCTGTAAAGAGATCCTGGGCTTAGTCACCGATGCCTTTGGCGACAAACCCACGCCCGTACGCAGCCCTCTAGAGGGCTGCGTTATTGGCTACAGCCAAAATCCTCTAATTCATCAAGGCGATGCCCTCGTGCATATCGCGCAATCAGCTCTCGGCTAGGTTTTCGTCCTCTGTTATGAATGTCATGCAAAGTTGATATTGGCAGATTGGAGCGATCGCTCTGGTAATTCTGAGTGGCCTCACCAGAGACCGCTTTACTGCAATCTAGAGCTATAGATTATGAAGCGAAGCATCTTCAGATCAACGGCCTTGAGTCCTAAATCAAGGATTTAGGAGCGCCAATGGGCCTAACTCAGACATTAAGAAGCCGCTCGGTCTTAAGACTCGTCGGTGAAATCGACACTCTTTTTAGGGAATAGGGCATGCTGTAAGGCGAAAGAGGGGCTACCGAAAGCCTTTAGTGGCCTAACCGGTTAACCCGCCGATGGAGTACAAGCATGTGCGATCGCCCGTTTCACGACCAAATGCCAGCGCTGCTGCAGGCCATGAATGCAGAGGGGCGGTTAATTGCAGTAACGGATCGGTGGCTGAGGTGGCTGGGATATGAGCGCTTGCAGGTCATTGGTCGCCCTTGGCAAGATTTTTTGACTGTAGCGTCGCGCTCGCAAACGTTGGCAAGCGCGACGCCGTTTTTGAATACTGTCATTACTGCGCCTGAGCGGCTGCAGTGGCAGACGACCCAGGGCCAGATTGTGAGCGCTGACCTCACGGCAGAAGCCATTTATGACGCCACGGGAAGGATCCAGACTTGGTTAGTCAGCTTGGGCTCCGTGACGCCCGCCGCCCCGGTATCGTCCGCAGTGACCCTAGAACGAGAGCCTTTAAAGCAGCAGTTGAGCGATCGCTTCAACCAGATCAAGGTGGAACAATTACTGCAAATTATTACCGCCACGGTTGAAGAGTACTTTTGGATTGACAGCATTGCTGAGCGTCGCATGGTGTACAGCAATTTGCAGTGCGAAGAAATTTGGGGGATTTCAGAAAACGCTTTGCAGGAGAGCCTGGATGCTCTGATGGCAGCAATTCATCCGGCTGATCAAACTGCCTTTGAGCATTTCCTCGCGGTGCGATCGCACGCAACTGACTGGCAGGAATTGGAATTTAGGATTGACCATCCACAAAAAGGACTGCGGTGGTTGCGATCGCGGGCGTATCCTTTGCTGGATTGCCAAGGTGGCCCCGAATGGGTCGTTGGCGTGACTGCTGACGTGACTGAACAAAAACGTACAGCCGCTAACCTGCGGGAGGTAGAAGAACGATTTCGCCTATTGATCGACAATCTCCAGGATGTGTTTTGGCTGACGAATTTGCAAACCGGTCACAATATTTACGTCAGTCCGGCCTTCGAAAGGCTCTGGCAGTTGCCGCGCGCAGTCCTCGCTGAGGAACCGTTCGCGTTTGCCCAGCGGATTCACCCTGACGATCGCGATCGCGTGATCGCTGAGTTGGATCAGTGCATTGCTCAGGCCAGCGATTTTGACACCGAATATCGATTGTTGCTGCCAGACGGCGGCAGTCGCTGGATTCGCGATCGAGGCTCAATCATCCTGGACGGGGCTGATGTGCCGATTAAAATGGCCGGCATTGCCACTGACATCACCGCCCAAAAGCGGGATAAGCTGCGTTTGCAGCAGTATGAGCGCATCATTGCGGCTAATCCTGATCCAGTTTGTGTCGTTGGGCAGGACTATACCTATCGGCTAGTCAATCAAGCTTTTCAGGCCTGGTTTGGTGACGCTTCTAGTCTCTCGGGACAGCACGTCGTCCAGTGTTTTAGTGAAGACTTTTTTACCACTGTGGCCAAGCCGCGCTTTGATCAGGCGCTGCAGGGAAACACTCAATATTTTGAAGAGTGGGTGCACAATCCTCACAAAAAAGAGCCCAAGTTTATCAGCATCACCTATACACCCTATTACGAAGCTGACGGCCAGATTTCTGGCGTAATTAACAGCATTCGTGACGTTACTGCCCTGAAGCAGGCTCGCGACAGTCTCAGTCAGATCACTGAACGGCTGCAGTTTTACGTCCAAAATTCGCCCTTAGCGGTGATTGAGTGGGATCGCCGCCAAAAAATACAGAACTGGTCTGAGCAGGCAACCAACTGTTTTGGCTGGTCGGCAGCAGAAATGCTAGGGCAGCACGTTAGTGAACTGCCAATTTTTTCGTCTGAGGCCAACGTCAATACCGCCAACTGCATTGGCAGACTGGTGCAGGGTGAAGTGCAAAACCAAATTTTTGTGACCCATAATGTCACCCGCGACGGTAGAGAAATCTACTGCGAGTGGTATAACTCGGTGCTGAAGACCGAATGGGGACAGGTAATCTCGATTTTGTCCCTGGTGCAAGATGTCACCGATCGCCGCCAGACTCAGCTGGCCCTGCAGGCGAGCGAAGAGCGCTGGCAACTGGCAATTACGGGCAGCAATGAGGGTATTTGGGATTGGCATCTGCCGACCAACGAGGTGTTTTATTCGCCTCGCTGGAAAGAACTCTTGGGCTATGACGATGCAGAACTTGAAAATGTTGAGGCTACCTGGAGATCCCGGATTCATCCGGATGATCGGGAGCGGGTGCAGGCTGCAATGATGGCTCATCTGCAGGGGCAAACTGCAACCTACTATTCTGAGTATCGCATGCGCCATCGTACCGGCGATTACATTTGGATTTTGTCTCGTGGCCAAGCCATTTTTAACGATGCCGGCGAGCCGGTGCGCATTTCTGGGTCCCATGCGGATGTGAGCGATCGCAAGCAGGCCGAACTTGACCTGCAGGCTTCTCAAAAGCTGCTGCAATTGGTTTTCGATCACCTCCCGCAGCGCGTATTTTGGAAAGACCCAGAAGGGCGCTTTTTGGGCTGCAATCAAGCCTTTGCCACGGATATGGGACAGGCTGATCCCAGCCAGCTTATTGGCAAAATAGAGAGTGACTTTCAGATTTTTCCTCCCGAAGTGCAAGAGATGTTTCGGGACCGCGATCGCCAAGTGATGACGTCAGATCGGGCGATCACGTTTGAAGAATGTCCGCAGTTTTATGCTGACGGCAGGAGGCGCTGGGTATCAACCACTAAATCTCCGTTTAAGACCCCCCAGGGCAAGCTGCTGGGCCTCTTTGGCTGCTATGAAGACGTGACCGATCGCGTATTGGCCAAACAGTCCCTGCAGCGCTACGCTCGTATGGTCGAAGCCGCGAGCGATGCCGTCTGCCTGGTGGATGCTAACTATTGTTATCAAATTATCAATCGCACCTATCGCGACTGGTACGGCTACAACGATCAGCCAATTTTGGGACAAACGGTGGCCGATGTCTTGGGAATGAGGGCATTTGAGCAGCGACTACAGCCGCTGCTTGATCGCTGCTTACAGGGCGAAACCCTGCAATACGAGCGCTGGTTTGAGTTTCCCCACCTGGGCAAGCGCTTTCGCAACGTTACTCTGACCCCCTATCGAGAAGACACCGGCGAAATTACCGGTATTGTGGCCAGCATCCGCGATTTAACTGCTTTGAAAGCTGCCGAAGCGGCTCAACGCCACAGCGAAAAGGTATTTCGGGCAATTTTTGAACAGTCGGCTGTAAGCATGGCGCAAATCGCCCTCGATGGCACCTATCTCAAGGTCAATCCCGCCTTTTGTCAGCTTGTGGGACTCGATGAGCCAGACCTCATCGGCGAGCATTACGCCAACGTTACCCATCCTGACGATTTAAGCTCTGACATTGACCTCAGCGATGCGGTGGCGCGGGGACAGGTGCCTGCCCAGCGCATTGATAAGCGCTTTATCTGTGCTGACGGCTCTGTGCGTCATGTGCAAGCGGTAGTGACCGCAGTGCAGGACGAGCGCGGGCAGCCGGTGTTTTTATCGTCGGTTTACAACGATGTGACCAAGCAGGTTCTGGCAAAGCGATCGCTCCGCAGTGTCGTCGAAGGCACCGCATCCGTCACCGGGGAAGCTTTTTTTCCTGTTTTGGCGCGTCAGCTAGCAGACGCCCTAGGAGTTGATCACATTTTGATTAATCGGCTCAACGACGATGAAACCCTAACCACCATCGTCTTTTTGAGCCATCAGGAATGCCAGCCGGCAATGACCTATCCCCGCGTTAAGACGCCCTGTGATCAAACCTTGATGCAAGGACTCTATTGCTGTCCCGAAAAGGTTAGAGAGCAGTTTCCTGAAGATGAAGATTTGGTGATGCTCAATGCCGAAAGCTACATTGGCGTAGCCCTGACAGGAAGTGACGGGGACCCGATTGGCGAAATTTGTGCCATGCACAGTGAGCCCATTCGACATCTTGATAACGCCGCTGCTTTGCTAATCGTTTTTGCGGCTCGCGCCAGTGCCGAACTAGAACGGCAGTGGTCTATCCAGACTCTAAAGACGCGTGAGGCCAACTGGCGCAACATGCTGAATAATATGCCGATGCTGCTCAACGCCGTCGATGACAATGGCCTCGTCACCCTTTGGAATAAAGAGTGTGAGCGTGTTACGGGTTACAGCGCTGCGGAAGTGATCGGCAACCCCGAAGCGTTGGCGTGGTTCTATCCCGACTCAAGTCAACCGCAGTCGGCATCAAAGTCTTGGGGCGATCGCGCCAGCAACTACCGCAATCAAGAATCGACGCTGACCTGCAAAGATGGCAGCACTCGAATTATTGCCTGGTCTAACCTTTCGGGCCTATTCCCGATTGCTGATTTGGGCTCATGGGAGGTGGGGGTTGACGTTACCGAACGCCGCCGTGCCGAAGACCAAGTCCGACAGTTAAACCAAGCTTTGGAAGACCAAAATCAACGGCTAGAGGAACTGGTGGAACTGCGGACGGCAGAACTGGTGACCTTTATGAACACGCTGCCAGACCAAATTTTTGTCGTTGAGCGGACTGAAAACACTCTAACGTTTGGCAATCAGGAAGCCATTAAGTTTGCCCAATGCTCTAGTCGCCAAGAGTATGAGGGCAAGCGGATTGACGATTGCTTTCCGGTTGAGCAAGCCGCTATCTATGCCCAGCAAAATCGCGAGGTGTTTGAAACGGGCGAAGTTTTACATCTCCTAGAGGCCATGGATACGGCTGAAGGACTGCTTTATTTGGATACCTATAAAATTCCGCTAAAGCGCCCTGACGGCGAGGTTTATGCGCTGATCGGCACCTCTCGCGACATCACCGAGCTGGTCGAGGCCCGCCAAGCCATCGAGCAGCAGGCAACTCAACTGAAAGAGACTAATCAAGAACTGCAGTCTTTCTCTTATTCGGTATCCCATGATTTACGAGCGCCACTACGACATATCAACGGCTTTATTGCTGCCCTTAAACAGCGGCTTAAGGCCACAGACGCGGCAGTGGACGCCAAAATTGTGCACTATGTTGACGTGATCGAAAAAAGCAGCTTCAAAATGGGGCTCCTAATTGATGGCCTATTAACGCTGTCGCGGGTTGGTCGGCGGGAGATGAATTGGCGCTCTGTCGCGTTAAAGCCGCTGGTTGAGCAGGCACTCGCCCTAGCCAGTGACTTTCCAGGCAAACCACAAGACAACCTGCACATCACGGTGGATGAGCTACCCCTAGTCTGCGGCGATGCTACTTTATTGCAGCAGGTCTTTAGCAATCTGATTGGCAACGCCGTAAAATTTAGCCGCGATCGCACCCCAGCCGTGATTCATGTTGGGCATCAGGATGGCGGCACTTTCTTCATACAGGACAACGGTGCGGGCTTCGACATGACCTACGCTGATAAACTGTTTAGCCCTTTCCAACGGCTGCACAAGCAGGGAGAGTTTCAGGGCACTGGCATTGGCCTGGCGATTGTTAATCGCATCATTCACCGGCACGGGGGCCGCATCTGGGCTGCAAGCGAAATCAATCACGGTACGACGATTTACTTCACGCTGCCGCTGGCGTCCGCCTCGAAGAAACCGCCAGGCGATTAAGGGGCGTCTAACTTTCTGACGCTGCTTCTGCTGGCTTTACTTTTGGGGATGCGCCTCGATCACAGCAAAGCCGCGGCACGCTCGGCCAGTAGCGATCGCTCTCCTTTGACCAGCGCTACATGGCCGCCTAGCGGATCAGCTTTGAAACGTTCGACCACGTAGGTAATGCCATTACTCGCCGCATCCA
>JBCCNE010000216.1:0-7698 GCA_039026015.1 Cyanobacteria bacterium P01_C01_bin.70
GTTAGATGACTTAAAAATCAAGGGTTATAGTGATTAGTAAGGAGTTAAAAGCTCCAGTTTGAGATCGAAAGATCAGTCCACGTTAAATAGGAGGTTAGATATCGATTTAACGTCTGATTCGACCTCGTTTAAGACAGCAGCATCCAACAGTTCTCAGATACTTTCCTAGTATGAAAGACGGGAGCAATGCCGTTGAAGCTGACTAGAGCTACTAGGCAGCATACAGGCAACTCTGTTCAGTCTGATAGAAGAGGGAAAAGTCACTCTGAAAAACAGTTTTGGGTGCTGCTGTCACTTTTAAAGCTATATAGTTAAACTCGCACTCTAGACATATTTATAGCTGTCAAAACCCTCTCTCATCAGCTAATGTTTTAGACTTTTGCTGCAATACTTCTAAAGGCAGTTAGATTATTCTATAAAATCATGAGAACTCATAGAGTTTACTTTCAGCTACTATTTTTCCATGTAAAATAGCCATATCGCTATACAGCTTTTGGTCATAGTATTAATCGCGTTGCTACAGATTAAAACCAAACAAAACATTCCTTAATTATCGCATCAACAATGATTTCATCTTTCACCTATTAGGTCGGAAGGCTCTATATTAGTAATCAAGGAGTTCTTAGCTCCGAGTCTGAAAAACCAAACCAAGCCACATTGAAATAGGAGGTTGTATATCGATTTAGCATCTGACTTAGTTTCATCAAAGGCGACAGCATCTCAGCAAGTTCTAAGTATTTCCTCTTCATTGAATCTAGGGAGCTATGGAGTAAGTAGCTGACACAGTGACCTTCAAGTGTCCGTTCTGAAACATCTCTGGGAAGTCTAAGTATTCGTGAGGAAATGATTTGATTAGAACCTAGGCTGGATGCTGTCGCCATATTTAAAGTCTTTATTCATTGAAGTTATTGAAAGCTGATTTTTATTAGGGCGCGTCATCAATTAACCACAGAAGCCTTGAGACATCGGCATTACTGCGCCCGCTGCAAGGTCAGATAGGAACTCTATGTCTCTGCGTACCAGGGGCTAGCGGCTAAATGATGGCAGTCTCTAGTTAAAAGTCATTGCTCAGTCAGTTGATAGAGCTTTATTTTTCTGGAAAACCACGGCTGATTAATCCGAAACGTTTAGCAAGCAGGTTATCTAATAGCCTGACAGGCAGCCAGCGTTTCATTAAAGGTAGCTGCAGACTCTTTTTGCCTAACCAAATTTCGGGGGCAAGGGGGGGATTCGTAACCTGCTGTACCAGTTGACGAGCAAAGTCTTCGCTTGATGTCGCGTTTTGCTGCGACAGGGTAGCGCGCATTTGAATTTTGGCTGCTAGCGGTGCATACCAAGAGTCTGTATTGCCAACAGACTGGGACAGGCGGGCATTATCACCAAAGGCCGACGTAATCGCCCCTGGATGCACCGTCACCACCTGAATGCCAAAGGGCGCTAGCTCTAGCCGCAGCGCTTCCGACATAGCCCTAAGTGCCGCTTTCGAACCGCAATAAGCCCCCGCAAAGGGGGTCGTGAAGACGCTGGAAATGCTGCCAATATTGAGAATCAGGCCACTGCCTCGGGCTTTCATCAACGGCGCAATTGCCTGCACCATCTGCATTGGAGCAACGACATTAGTGGCCAACTGAGCCGCGATCGCCTCGGTAGACAAATCCATCAGCGGACCAAACAGACCGTAACCTGCGTTGTTGACCAAAATATCTACCGACAATTCCTGTTGCTGCAGGGTATCAATTACCTGATGAATCTGTGCCGGCTGGGTGACATCGAGGGGATAGGCAAGCATCCCAGCCGCTTGCAAGGCTGCCACCGATTCCGCCCGGCGGGCAGTGGCGATGACTTGATAACCCCGACGAGCAAACGCTTGGCAGAGCGATCGCCCAATTCCGGATGAGCACCCCGTAATCAAAACCGTTGTCGTGGTCATACTCGTCCTTTCAGTCACGCCTAATGCTGATCTTGCCGACTGATGTCGACCCTGCCAAGTGGATTTTGTGAAGGCGATTGACTGTTCCCGGAGAGAAGCAGAGCGGTAAAGTAAGGAGCACTGTTATGAACAATTGTGAGGTCGGCAGGCGCTATGGTTCATCGCGACGGCTGTAAGGGAGTGGTCTCAGCAGGGCATGCGCTCACAGCAGCGGCGGGGGCAGATATCTTACGCCAGGGGGGCAACGCTTTTGATGCCGCGATCGCTGCCGTCATGACCGCCTGGGTGACCGAGTCGGTGTTGACCTCCGCCGGGGGTGGGGGCTTTTTGTTGGCCCACACCAGCCGTGGTGAAAACTGCCTCTTCGATTTTTTTAGTCAAACGCCCCGGCGCAATCGACTGTCCCGAGCACCTGATTTTTATCCGATATACGCTAACTTTGGCGATACGGTTCAAGAGTTTCATATTGGGCTGGGCTCAATGGCAGTGCCGGGAGCCATTGCCGGACTGCTGCACATACACCAGCGATTGGGACGGCTGCCGCTGGCCGCGATCGCTGAACCCGCCATTCATCACGCGCAGCAAGGCGTCACCGTCAATCCCTTTTTGGCCTACGTTTACGAACTGCTGGAGCCTATTCTGACAGCGACCGACGCTGCTAAAGCCCTGTATACCCACAACGGTCAGCTGCTCAAAGCGGGCGATACTCTACAGATGCCCGACTTTGCCCGCACTCTGCAGAGCATTGTCGCAAAGGGAGCAGCCGTTTTTTATGAAGGGGCGATCGCCCAGCAAATTGCTCAGGACTGTCGGGCAATTGGCGGTTACCTGAGGGGGCAGGATCTGCAGCAGTACCGGGTAATTGAGCGGCAGCCTCTAAGCTTGACTTACCGCAACACGACTTTTCTCACGAATCCGCCCCCGAGTTCTGGTGGAACGCTTATCGGTTTTGCCCTCAAGCTGTTGGAGCCGCTGGACTTAGGGCAAATCCCTTGGGGCAGCAGTGATTATCTAACGACGTTGACTCAGGTGATGGCGCTCACCAATGCCGCCCGCCGCAATGGCTTCGATAGTCGGCTGTATGACCCCAACATTGCCGCTGCCTTTCTTAGCTCAGAGCAGCTGCAGACACATCAGCAAACGCTCACCCAGCGAGTTAATCGCTTAGGCAGTACGACCCACATCAGCGTTATCGATGCGGAAGGCAACGCCGCCAGTGTGACCACATCCAATGGAGAAGGGTCTTCCTATGTGATTCCACAAACGGGCATCATGATCAACAACATGCTGGGGGAAGAAGATCTGCATCCCCACGGTTTTCATCAGTGGACGGTGAATCAGCGCATCTCGTCGATGATGGCCCCAACGATGGTCTTGCAAGCAGGCAAACCGCAACTTGTTCTAGGCTCAGGGGGCTCCAACCGCATCCGGACGGCGATTTTGCAGGCGATCGCCAACGTCATCGACTTTCAGATGCCCCTAGCGGCAGCGATCGCCGCCCCTCGCACGCACTGGGAACGCGGCACCTTGCACCTCGAACCGATGGATGACCGGCCTCTCGAGTCGCTAGACCACTTACCGGATACGACAAAGGTAATTCCGTGGCAGCAGCAAAATATGTATTTTGGCGGCGTTCACGCGGTTGGAATGGATGAGTCGGGCGAGCTGTGGGGCGCTGGGGACGAGCGACGAGGGGGCTCTGTCGCGATTGCCCGCTGATGCCCATTGGCGATTTTTAGAGGGGCGATTTTGGCTGGGTGGCTGAAGCAAGCGGCTGGGCGCGGATGCCGAGGTGGTTGGCGACGGGGCGTTGGCGCATTGGCCATTTAGTATGAATCGGAGCGTTGAGGGGCCGCGCCCCGTCGGGAGTCGCCATGACCAGCGTGGTGGAGCCACCGCCATCGAGGTTGAGGGCGGCATCGGCGTTGAGGCTGAGGGCAATTTCGGTGAGCTGAGCCAGGGTAGCCCCTTCACTGTAACGGGGTTGTTTGCCGTCTACCACCACCAGGGAAAGCTGGGTGCCGCCCCCGCTGACGACTGCCATGACGCGGGCATAGGCGCGATCGCGATAGTCAATTGTGACGGCCTCACCGTTAGCAACCAGCTGTTGGTTACCCGCGATCGCCTGCTGCGTGCCATTGGGACAGGTACCGTCAGCGACAACTTGCGCTCGATTATCGGCCTCAAAGCAGAGGGCGGGCCAATTAGCTTCTGGGGGCGAGTAGGTCTGGCCGTCTGACAGACCAATGCCCAAGATATTCGCGCGATCGCCCACCCGAGGCCGAAAATTCCAAGGGGTCTTTTCCTCAAACGGTTCAAAAAAGCTGGCATTCACCGCCACCTGAGCAGCCGCCTGATGCAAAAATTGGGAGGCGGTCTGTACAGTGGTTTCTCGATTATCTCTGTCAGCATGTCCTGGGCTCACGACCACCTCAACCCCAGCCGCCGTCAGATCAACCGTAACAATGTGAATGACTTGCCGTCGGGTGTCTTGCACTCGCCGTTCATACGTGATGCCATCAAACAGCTCCTGAGTGAGTGGTGTGCTAGGCGCTCGCCGCCATTGACCAGCGGTATACAGCAGTAGCGGCACCATCAATCCTAGCGCCAACCCCACCCAACTCATCTGTCTCATCGTCACCAGCATTATCTGTGACCCCAACCTTGCGAAACCGCCCCTGCCACCCTTAACCCCATCTACCGTTCTGCCTTACAGCGCGATCGCCTCTTTCGTAATGTATGAATAGGCATCAAACTCACCAATAAACACCGTATGGGTAATCAAGCCAGTTTGCTCATGCCACAGGTGCAGATGCAGGGCCGGCGGCTCCATGGTGAAAGCTGGAGGCTGATTTTCCCTCAGTCTCAGCGCGATCTGATGGGCAATACTCGGAGCAACGCTACACAGGGTCCCTGCCCAGGTGGTTTGAATAGAACGGTGTAAATGACCACAAGCAATGCGCTGGACGTTGGGATAGCGCTTGATGATGGCCGCCAATGCCTCATTGCCGCGACAGCGGAGTTGATCCATACCGCAAAGCCCTGTTTCAAATGGCGGATGATGCATAAAAATGACCGCGGGCTGTTTGGCAGCCTCTGCCAGCCGAGCCTCTAACCAGCTCAGTCGTTCTGTATCCAGCTCGCCATAGCCTGCACCATCGACTAGGGTATCTAGCACAATCATGCGCAGTGGAAAATCGTCAATTACGTACTGCACAAAGCCCTCAGCAGACATATAAGGTAAATCGGCGAAGACCTGACGAAAGACAGTGCGATCATCATGATTGCCCATAACAAAATAGAGGGGTGCTTTAAGCGGAGCCAACAGTTTACGGAGCACCTGATATTCGGCGACGGTGCGCCCATCCACCAGATCGCCAGTTGCCACAACAACATCGGGCTGAGGATCAAGGCGATTAAGCTGACGCACCGCTGCCTGCAAGTGCCGGTTGGTATCCACAATGCCGTAGGCCCGCTCTCCGGCTGGCTGCACATGGAGGTCTGAGATTTGTGCGATGATCATGCCCGAAGCTCTCCTGAAAAGCTGACTTCGCTAGGCTATCGTCGATCTCTGACCATCACCATCGTCTGACATACTTTAGACAAAATTTATCTATGTTTTCAGTGCAGTAATACACCCGTTGGCAGCTATTTTCTCCCGATCAAGAAACTTTGAAAACCGAGCCGCAATCTCAGCAGCCTCAAGCTCGGACGAGCCATTGCGGTGGCCTTTGGGAAAGAAGATACTCAGAAGATGTTCTCCGGGAGGTTGGACGGCAGCGCTAGGGCGCGTCATCAATTAAATCCATAATGCTTGCGGTATAGGCATTACCGCGCCCGCTCTGCAAAACCCGCTAGGGACTGAACTGCTTTCAGCATAAGAAACCGAGCTTTATAATGATGACAGCCCCTAGGAAAATCCAACAGGATAAGGATATTTGCAATATTGGGTTTTGGGTAGCGACGCCAACCTAACAAAGATGTATCTATAATTCTAAAAACCTCTTAAGCCAGCTTCACGATGGCTCGTCCTTTGAAGATTTTTCCATACGCCCATATAGCTTTCAGGGCGATGCTGATCGCACCGCCCCAGTTAACTACATTTCAGGCTGCTGAGGATCTGCCTCGATAGGTTCTGTCGGCTCGCCCATAGATTCGCTATCGGACTCGGTCATAGGGTCTACGGCCGGGTCTTCCATCGCCGGGTCTTCTACGGCGGGCTCTTCGATTGATTCGGCCAGTCGCTGATTAATCTCTTGCTGCAGAGCCGGATCTTGCCCAGCCATTGCCAAGATTTGCTCAAACTCTTGGACACTCAGCCCCTCGGCCTGAATCGCGGCTTCCATCTCTGTACGAGCAATCGTGCGAATTTCGTCTACTTGTTCAGAAGCGGCAGAAAACTGCTCAACTTGCTCGGGCGATACCTCCGCTGGAGTGGCAGCTGGATCTTGCTGCCCCTGAGCAATGGCATCAAATTCATTCACTGTTAGCCCTTCGGCTTCGATTACCTGCACTATCTCAGCCTGAGAATCTTCCTGAATAGTTTGGAGAGCTTGGTAGGCATTGGCAAACTGATCAATTTGTTCTTCAGATACCTCCGTAGGGCTAGTGATCGCCTCAGATTCTGGAGTCTGGTCAGCCTCAGTCTGAGGAGCCTGGGCAGGCTCTTGAGCAAGAACTCGCTCTGATATAACTGCTGGCATAGCGGCCAGCAATCCTGCGATGATCAGAGAACTTCCAAAGCGTTTTGATTTCAACATCATAAAAATCTGTCCGTTGAGATATCGGCATTGCAGTCCAGATGCTTAACGCTAACTGCTGCGTTTCAAAACATAGGGGTAAAAAGTAAAAAATCCGGAAAGGTATGACTGCAAGCTGGCGATTACCACAGCTCGATTTCTTGCTGTCAGAGCTTTTGAGAAAAGTGAATGGTGCTTGGAAGGAGCTACTAACAGGATCTTTTTTCACTTAGGTTAGGGGGTGTTCCTCTTATCCCTCAAATTGTTTCAGGCTAGAGGCTATGATGCTCCCGCAATGCTCCCAAATATAAACAGGGAATATTGGAAAAGAGCATATCGGATGAATTGAGAAGTTCAGTTCTCTGGTTATGACCTAGATATGGATGATTTCGACAAGGACTGGCTCCCCAGAGACAAACTTTTACCAGGTGTTTTCAGGGCAATTTCTGACTACTGTGCAGTGGGGACATCATGACGGTTGCAAAATATCTATCTGAGCGATCGCCTGTGCTCTCTTTCTAGATGGATGCAAAAGTCTATGTTTGACGTCAAGCTGCAAGCGTAGCAATGAATATAAAAGTTATGACAGTTCACGAGTCCATTCAGCACGCAGCTGGCGTTTTTCCCTCCAAGGCGCAGTTAGAAACAGCCGTCGATGCGTTACAGTCCCGCGGCTTTCCGCTACAGCAGATGTCTGTCGTTGCCAAGCAGGCAGCAGACGAAGAGTCCCCCATGTCGGGCATTCAAATTCAGGAAACCATCGGGAACAAGTCTGGTGATTGTGCTCGCACGGGTGCCGCAGTTGGTGGGGTCGGAGGCGCTGTTCTGGGTGCCCTTGAAGCGCTAGGGTTAGCGACAACGGCGCTGGCTCTGTTGCCCGGCGCTGGTCAAGTCATATTGTTCGGTACAGTGGCTGCTAATGCATTGGCAACTGCGGTCATTGGCGGAGCGGCTGGCGCAATCGGCGGTGGTTTGATTGGCGGTCTGATGGGCTGGGGAGTTCCCGAAAAGCAAGCCAAGCTTTATCAA
>JBCCNE010000217.1:0-7694 GCA_039026015.1 Cyanobacteria bacterium P01_C01_bin.70
CAGTTCCTGAACGCCTTCGGCGGCCAGTTTGTGAGCCTCAGCCACAATAGACTCAATGGGGCGCGATCGCTGGTTGCCCCGCAGCTTTGGAATAATGCAGAACGCACAGCGATAGTTGCAGCCTTCCGCCACCCGGATATAGGCAGTGCCCTCAGCAGTGGTGCGATAGCGGGGCACCGTGTCATCGGCAATGTAGGTCGGCTCAGCGGAAACCGCTTGCACGCGCTCTCCTGCTTCAGCCCGCTGGATCACCTCGACAATTTTGTGATAATCCCCTGTGCCCACCAAGGCGACTGCTTCGGGAATTTCTGCCAACAGCTCATCTTTGAAGTGTTGGGCCAGGCAGCCCGTAATCACAATTTTCTTCTTGGCTGCCGCCAGCTCCACTAGCGTTCGCACAGACTCCTCTCGGGCAGACGCAATAAAGCTGCAGGTGTTGACAATGACATAATCTGCCAGCTCCTCGTTGGCATCGACCCCATATCCGGCTTGCACCAGCAGCCCCAGCATATGCTCGGTATCGACCCGGTTTTTTTCGCATCCCAGGTGAGCAACGGCGATTGTCGGTGGGGCGGTAGCGGTAGGCATAAGCAGTGAAAATACTCTGGGTGAACAGTAATCGGGGTGGAAAATCCCGGCGATTCAGAGCACGGCGGCTGAATCAGGTGATCGATTCTGCCATATGAAACCCCTGGCAGAGGGTCCTACATCGCAAAACTTAAATCGCATTGTTATCGGCAAGCGATCGCCGAATACTGCTTTATTCCTTAAAGGCTAGTCCTGAATGAGAGGGCTTAAGGTAAATTTAGGTAGGATCGAGGCAGCCCAGTTGGCTGCTTTTATCTGCTGGGCGATTTCGCACGCGCATGAGAGATAGATTAGTATTCACGTGAGCTTAAAGACGATTTTTAAGACGCATACTCCGATCATCGGGGTCGTTCACTTGCTGCCGTTACCAACCTCGCCAAACTGGGGCGGCGACCTGCAGCGGGTCATCGACCGAGCCGAACAAGAGGCTACAGCACTGGCATCGGGGAAAGTTCACGGCATTATTGTCGAAAATTTTTTTGATGCACCGTTTCCCAAAGAGCGAGTCGACCCGGCTGTAGTCAGCGCTATGAGCTTGATTGTGCAGCGTTTGCAGCAGTTGATCTCGATCCCGATTGGCATCAATGTCTTGCGCAACGATGCCCACAGCGCGATGGCGATCGCCACCTGCGTCAATGCTCACTTTATTCGCGTCAACGTGCTCACAGGCGTGATGGCAACGGATCAGGGGTTGATTGAGGGCTGCGCCTACGATCTCCTGCGATACCGTCGGGAACTGGGCAGCGATGTGCAAATTCTGGCGGATGTGCTGGTGAAACATGCGCGACCATTAGGTTCGCCCAACCTCACCACTGCCGTGCAGGAAACGATTGACCGCGGTCTAGCAGATGGCGTTATTCTCTCCGGCTGGGCCACGGGCAGCCCCCCCAGTTTGGAAGATTTGGAGTTGGCCAAAGCAGCGGCAGGCGATGTGCCCGTATTTATCGGCAGCGGTGCTAGCTGGGAAAATATTGGCAAGCTCATGCAGTCGGCGGATGGCGTTATTGTCGCCAGTTCTCTCAAGCGCAAGGGCGATATCCATCAGCCCATTGACCCCATTCGGGTGCGGCAGTTTGTTGAGTCGCTGGAAGCGGGTGTCGCCATCCGAGAATCCGCGTCAAATTACCATCCGGTGACGGCTAAATGAGGGGTAAAGCGTTCGCATGTGGCGATCGCGGCTGCACGGCTGCACTATACCTTGGGTCGTGAAACACCACAGCAACTGCTGGAGATAACACAAGGGCTTTTAGCGCCAGGAAAGTCATCCAAATCATCGAGATGCTTATGCTTGCCTAGCAACGGTGATCGCCCCCTTATTTGTTCTCTGCTCGTAACTTCCTAAGCCATGTGCTCATCAGAAACTAGGCTGTGACTGCAGGGCTGGCTGTCAGTAAAGCGTGAACCTCTTTCCTGAACGCACCCGCTCTATGGGCGGTACTGATTACTGGGCTTTGATGAGGCGATCGAGCTTCATGGCCTATACGAAAAGGCTCTATTGGCAATCGAGGCTCAGCTTCGCTTGCAGCAAATATGTTTTGGTCGTTAAGGGTTGGGGGTTTGTGGCGCAGAGACAACTGCTCAAGGATATCTGCCCCGATGCGAAAAGCGGAAACTATGCCGTCTGAACAGTCACGCAAGATCCGGCTGGAAGCCATTAAAAGCCTTGTAGAGTAGGTGTTTTACAGTTTTGCACGCCACTGCGCCAGATAAAGTAATTCCCTCCAACAATGTAGTTGAACGTTTGCTCATCGACAACGTAAACCCTTGCAGTAGGTTGCCTTCAATGAGGAAAAGGCTACGATAAGCCTAATTAGGATAGTTTTAATTTATCGATTTGATGCCCGATCCAACCTCATTGCCTCAGGATGCGACCCGCCAAGCCGCTCAAGAAACGTTTGTGCCAACGATGCGGGAACTGGTTCGCACCTATCAGGCCTTTGCGGCTTATTCCGAAGCCCATATCCGTCAGTTTGATTTGACGTCCTCGCAGTTCGATGTTGTGGCGACGCTGGGTAATACCAACGGCATGAGCATGAGCGATATTGGTGAAAAGACTTTAATTACTAAAGGAACCTTGACTGGAGTGATCGATCGCCTGATCAAGAAGGACTTGGTGATGCGAGAAAATCCTCCCGGCGATCGCCGTACCGTCATCGTGTCCCTGACTAACAAAGGGCAGCAAGTCTTTGAGCAGGTTTTTCCGGCCCATATCGCTTATCTCAAAACTCAATTTGAGCATCTCGGACCTTCTGAACTAGAGCTTCTCAGAATTTTACTGAGTCGTCTAAGACAGAATTTCTGAAATTCTGTTGCTTACCTATCTTGACAATGCCAAGCAGCAGAATTATCTTAGATTTAGTTCTATATAGAACTAAATAAATTCAGACATTCTTGATCAACGTCTACCAAAGCGTTTTTGTCTGCTTGGCTTGAGTGCTCAGATGCAGAAGCGATTTGGATCGATAGGCTGACAAAAGCATTTGCCTGATAGTACGGTGGCCCTTGGCTAGATGCCAATGGTCAACAGAGTCAGAACTGTAAATAGCAAAGCGGGTTGAGACTGCCTTACGGGGGATCAATGGCAATTGCTGTCTTTGTAGTTTGTTTCTAATTAAAACTATCCTAAAAAGGAGGAATTGTCATTATGGCTCACGATACGGACCTGCAGAAGTCGCGGAATCAACAGTTGTCAAGGCCGAACATCCACTTGGGTACGGCGCTTTATGGGATTTTATTGCTGCGGGTGGGGCTGGGGCTTTTATTCCTGGCCCATGGATGGTTGAAGGTTTTCACATTCACCCTGCCGGGAACGGCCCAATTCTTTGTCAGCGTCGGCTTGCCAGGTTTTCTGGCCGCTCCGGTGGCGCTGGCCGAAATTATTGGTGGCGTCTTGCTGGTGGCGGGCATTTACACTCGCTGGATTGCCCTGGGATTTTTCCCCATCCTGCTAGTTGCCACGTTTAAGGTGCATGGTGGCAACGGTTGGTTATTCACTAACGAAGGCGGTGGTTGGGAATTTCCAGCATTTTTTGCGATCGCCTGTATCGTGCAATTTCTCCTGGGAGACGGCGCACTCGCCCTGTCCTCCAAGGTGAATCGCAAATCTCTAACTAGAAATCTCTAGGGGCTGTCATCATTTAACGCTCGAATCCTTATGCTAAAGGCAGTTCAGCCCCTAGCGGGTTTTGCGGAGCGGGCGCGGTAATGCCTATACCGCAAGCATTCTGGATTTAATTGATGACGCGCCCTAGACCGTAGGCTGACGACTGCCCCACAGGCAACCTCTTGTCGACAAACTTAACTGCACAGGAATCTTTTTTGAGAAAACAGCAATGGATTTGCAACTCCAAGACAAAACTGCCCTCGTGACAGGCAGCACAGCGGGCATCGGCTATGCGATCGCAGCGGCCCTTGCCGCTGAAGGCGCAACCACTATCATTAACGGACGTTCTCAGGCATCCGTCGATACTGCAGTGGCCAAACTGCAGTTTTCTGCTCAGGCAACCGTCATGGGTTTCGCTGGGGATCTGTCCATGAGTGAAGCAGCACAAAACCTCTATGCTCAACACCCGCAGGTCGATATTTTAATCAACAACCTGGGCATTTTTGAGCCCGTCCCGTTTGAGAATATTTCAGACGAGGACTGGCGTCGATTTTTTGACGTTAATGTCCTCAGCGGCGTCCGGCTCGCGCGCCTCTACCTTTCGGCAATGCAGACAAACAATTGGGGGCGCATTCTATTTATTTCCAGCGAAAGTGCTCTGCAAATTCCCGCCGAAATGATTCACTACGGCATGACGAAGGCCGCACAAATTGCGGTGGCGCGGGGCCTGGCAGAGCACGTTGCGGGAACTGGAATTACCGTGAATAGCGTTTTACCCGGCGCAACGCGATCGCGCGGTGTGGGTGATTTTGTTGAAGAGCTGGCCCAAAAAGCAGGCAAAACCTTCGCCGAGTTTGAAACAGAATTCTTTGAGCAGGTGCGCCCGACCTCCTTGATTAAACGATTTGCGGCTCCTGAAGAAGTTGCTTCGCTGGTTTGCTACCTGGCCAGCCCGCTGGCGTCGGCAACAACCGGTGCGGCCATGCGCGTTGATGGTGGCACGGTGAAAAGTGCTTTTTAGCCAGCATTGTCAGGGCGCGTCATCAATTAAAGCCAAAATGCTTGCGGCACAGGCATTGCCGCGCCCGGCCCCCGATTTCAAGCTAAGGGGCTGAAACCCTTGCTGCTGAAGCTTTAAGAACCTAAATGATGACAGCTCCTTAGCATTTTGCAGTTTTGATGCGATCGCAAAACCATGAGTTCATTTCCTACGCTTTTTCTCTCCCATGGAGCACCCGATTTGCCAATTCGGGAGGGTGCCGTCAACCACTTTCTTAAGTCGCTCTCGCAGCAGCTTCCCCAACCCCAAGCGATTTTGGTGATTTCCGCCCATTGGCCTGGCGAGCCATTACAAGTGAGCGCCACGCTCAACCCAGAAACCCATCACGATTTTTCGGGATTTCCGCAAGCACTTTATCAGCTGGATTATCCAGCCCCTGGCTCCCCAGAACTGGCTAATCGTATTGTGCAACTCCTGAGCCCGGCCGGGATTGCCTGCCAACCTCATTCCCGCCGAGGCTTTGACCACGGCACTTGGACACCCCTGATCTTGGCGTACCCAACGGCTGAGATTCCCGTCGTCCAACTTTCAGTGCAGTATCGGCAGAGCCCCCAACGGCACTGGCAGATCGGTCAAGCACTTGAGCCGTTACGCCATGAAGGTGTCTTAATCATCGGCAGTGGGAGTGCGACCCATAACTTGGCTGCCATGCGGTCAGACTACCAGGCATCCACCCCTGCTTGGGTTTGGGAGTTTGATGATTGGTTAACCAAAACCATAGAACACCAGAATTGGGGAGCCTTAATGCAGTATCGACAGCTAGCGCCCTATGCTCGAGAAAATCACCCTACGCCAGAGCATCTGCTGCCATTATTTGTGGCTCTAGGTGCTGTGGGCCAAGCGGCTCAGGCTAAGCAACTCCATCGGAGTTATACCTATGGCGTTTTAAGTATGGCTGCTTACGCCTTTCATTAATCCACCTTTTTATAAGGTCGAGAATCTACACCTTTGTAGAGTCAAATTGCACGTTGATCACAACTAGGATTTCAAGTTATGGCACTCGGTCAATTAGTTGATGGAAGATGGACAACGGACTGGAATGAACATGGTACAGAAGGTGAATTTAAACGCATGTCAACCCATTTTCATCATTGGATTACCGCGGCTGGCTTAAGTGAGTTTCCAGCCGCTGCGGGACGCTACCACCTCTACATTTCTTTAGGCTGTCCCTGGGCCCATCGCACCGCCATTTTATGGCAGCTCAAAGGTCTAGAAAATATTGTCAGTTTATCGATTGCCGACCCGATTATCAGCGAGCAAGGTTGGCGCTTCTCTGACTATTCTGGTTGCATTCCCGATACGGTAAATCAGACAGATTATCTCTGGCAGATTTATGTTAAGTCCCAGCCAGACTACACCGGGCGGGTCACGGTACCCGTTTTGTGGGACAAGCAAACCCAGCAAATTGTCAATAACGAATCGCGTCAAATTATTCAGATGTTCAATTCAGCATTTGATGATTTGGGTGCTAAAAAGATTGACTTCTATCCCAAAGCATTGCGGGCAGAAATCGATCGCGTCATCGATGCCATTTATCAACCGATTAATAATGGGGTTTATCGCAGTGGCTTTGCCAAATCTCAGAGTGCTTACGATGAAGCTGTGACCACATTATTCAAGGCGTTGGAACAGTGGGAAGCCGTGCTGGCAAACCAACGCTATCTCTGTGGCGACTCACTAACATTGGCCGACTGGTGTCTCTTTACAACGTTGTTTCGGTTTGATTTGGCCTATTACGGTTTATTCAAATGTAATATCAAGCGTCTGGTTGATTTGCCCCATCTCTGGAATTACTGTCGAGAACTTTATCAACACGCTAATGTGCGATCGCTCTGTCGGGCCGATCATGTGCAACGACTTTACTATGCGGGGCTACCTGAATTGAATCCTGCCGGGATCGTCCCGGCTGGCCCAGCCATTGATTTTGAAGAACCCCATACTCGCGATTCGGTGGGTAAGATGGCAATCTCGATTTAGTTCCGAAAGCAGAGTGAGCAGCGCCTGCTAGGGGCTGTCATCATTTAACGCTCGACTGCTTATGCTGAAAGCAGTTTAGCCCCTAGCGGGTTTTGCAGAGCGGGCGCAGTAATGCCTATGCCGCCAGCATTCTGGATTTAATTAATGACGCGGCCTAGGTTAAACGCGAATCAAATATCCCATAAAATTGGGCGGGCATTGCTCACCCTGGAAATCAAGAAATTGGGGACTTGCTAGAGCGAAAATTTTGGAGCAGCGGAACCTTCGCTTTCCTTGGCGGCTTGGGCATCGGCCCCTTCTAGACGAGTGATATGGGCACCCAGCATAGCCAGCTTTTGCTCCAGCTGCTCGTAGCCGCGATCCAGATGGTGTAAACCGCTCATAACCGTTTTGCCATCGGCCCCCAAACCCGCCAAGACCAAGGCAGCAGAGGCCCGCAAATCGGTAGCCATTACAGGCGCACCGGACAGCCTTGGCACTCCTTGAATCACCGCACAGTTGCCCGTAACGCGGATATTAGCCCCCATGCGGTTGAACTCAGCGGCATGCCGCAGGCGATTTTCGAACACCGTCTCCGTAATCAGGCTGCTGCCGTTGCTCAGGGTCATTAGCGCCATAAACTGCGCCTGCATATCGGTGGGGAAGCCCGGGTAGGGCAGGGTCTGAATATCAGTGGCTAAGATTTCGGCCCCGGGAATAATCTTGATGCGGTTGGGCGACTCGACAATGACTTTGGAGCCCGCTTCTTGCAGTTTGGCGATGACCGCACCGAGATGCTCTGGCACCACGGGCGACAAGCTGATTTCAGAATGGGTGATGGCTCCTGCAATTAAAAGCGTGCCGGCTTCGATGCGATCGGGCACGATCGCGTAATCTGCACCGTGCAGACTCGGCACTCCAGAGATGGTCAGCGTTTTGGTACCCACGCCGCGAATCCGGGCTCCCATGGCCCGGCAGAAATTTGCC
>JBCCNE010000218.1:0-7635 GCA_039026015.1 Cyanobacteria bacterium P01_C01_bin.70
GCTTATGTCGTCAAACCCTAGTCCACTCATCATTCTGGGAATCGATGCCGGCGATCCCGACCTGATCCAGCGCTGGGTCGCTGCCGGCGATTTGCCAAATATCGCGGCGCTGATGCAGCGGGGCTGCTGGGGACGCCTCACCGGGCCGACGCTGGTGTTCGAGGATGGCGTCTGGGTCAACCTCTTCAGCGGCACCACCGCCGGTGACCACGGCTACCACTACTATCGACAAATGCAAAAGCCTGGCAGCTATGGGCTACAGCCCGTGTGGGGGCCAGACTTTGACAGTCCGGCTTTTTGGTCCCATCTGCAGGGCACCGACAAGCGAGTGGCGCTGATGGATGTGCCAGAAGTGCTGCCGATCGCTGGACTCAAAGGCATTCAGCTAGCTGACTGGGCGGTGCACCGGCCACTGGTGCCGCCCTCGGCCGAACCGTCGTCCCTGCTGCCTGAAGTCAAGCGCAGCTTTGGCCCGCAAATCACGATTGAAGAAGACTTTGCAAGTGACCTGGCCACCGACCAGGCGATTCACCGTCGCCTACTCCAGCGGGTCGAAAAGAAAGGCGCACTACTCCGTCAGCTCTGGTCGCAAGCCGCCTACGACCTGATGGTGGCCGTATTTGCCGAATCCCATACCGGTGGCCATCAGCTTTGGTCTTATCAAACTGTCCGGGACTCCCCGTTAGAAGACGGGGTGCGCAGCATTTATCAGGCCATTGACCGGGAAATCGGGCTGATTTTACAGCAGCTTCCGGCCGCAGCAAACGTCTTTATTGTGTCGCCTTTGGGTCTGCAAGACCAGTACCCAACCGGCGGACTGATGGCCGACTTTTTGCTGCAGTTGGGATATCGAGCTACACCGGAGCCGACCGAGCAATCTCTTTCCCTGAGCCCCATGGATATCCTGCGGCGAATTCTGCCCGAATCGCTGCGGATTGCGCTGAGCCAATTTTTACCCCGCGACACTCGCGAACGCCTGCTTTCCCAGCAGTTTCAGGGCAGCACGGACTGGTCAAAAACCACCGTGTTTATGATTCCGTCGGAATTTTCCAGCTATCTGCACGTCAACCTCAAAGGCCGGGAACCGCAGGGCATTGTGGAGCCGGATGACTACGAGGCGCTTTTGCAGCGCCTAGAAGCAGATTTGCGACAGCTTGTTGATCTGCGCAGTGGCGAGCCCGCCGTGCAGGCGGTTGTACGACCTCGAGAGCTGTTTGGCGACGCCACCCATCCCACCCTGCCAGACGTGGTGGTCAAATGGCGCTCCTGTGACTATTTCATGGATACCGTCGTGCATCCCCAAGCCACTCTACGCCAGGAAAAATCCGAATTCTTCCGCGGCAGCGACCACAACCAAGCCGGATTTATGGTGGCGGCCGGGCCGGATATTCAGGCCCGAGGCGCGATCGCTGATACCCCGATCCAAAACCTTGCTCCCACCTTCCTATCCCTGATGGCTCAGCCCATACCGTCCACCCTGTCTGGGCAATGTTCTGATATTTTGGCCCTACTCGCTCGATGACCTTTGGCTAAATTCTCACCGTCACTCTGTTCCACCCCATGAAACCCCTCGCTCAGCAAGAACACAGACAATTTGGTTGGGCCGCCCAGCTGACCACCCTATGGTCACGCCACGGACAGCGATTGCTGCAAATTGGCATTGGCTTGATGATGGCAGCGACTCTCTGGCGGCTGGGGTTAGAGCTACCGCGGCTGATTTGGGGACAGGATGAGATTCACGCGGTTGACCTGCTCTCTCGCTATCGTGAGGTCGGGCGCTGGTTTGTCGGCTTGCCGGTTTATGGCGTGATGGCCAACGGCGATTATCCCCCCGCAAGTTACCCCCTGCTGTGGCCTTGGGTCGGTTGGCTGGGCGAAGCGGCCACTCGCTGGTTTTGGGCCCTGACGACGCTGCTGATGCTGGGCTGGCTATCGTGGCTGGGCATCCGTGCAAGTCATGCTGCCAGCCGCTGGGAAAGGGTGTTTATTGCCCTCATGCCCTTTGCCCTTTACCCCGCTAGTGCCGGTATTCGCGTGGGACAAATTGCGGCCCACGTCATGCCGACCCTGGTTGTGGGCTTGCTGCTGGTGCAGCGTGCTGCCGCTCGTCCAAACTGGCGGCGCGATCTGCTGGCAGCAGCACTGGTCATCTTTGCCTTAGTGAAACCCACGCTTTCGGCCCCATTTTTTTGGCTGGCCTGCTTTATGCCGGGGCGCTGGCGGCCGGTCTTGTTCGTCAGCTTGGGCTACTTGCTCACGGCCCTGCTGGCAGTTCAGTATCAAGCCGGCAATCTGCTAACGCTGCACCTAGACTGGTTGAACCATGCCGGTACTCAACTCGGCACCCGCGGCCACGCCAGCGTCCATACTTGGCTAGAGGCGGCTGGGCTTTCTGACTGGATGCTGCCGGCATCGCTCTTAGTGTTTGGCATTACCGGCATCTGGACGGCGATTTATCGGCGGGCTCACCCCTGGGCGTTACTCAGCGTGGCGGCGATCGCGGCCCGATTCTGGGTCGATCATCAGGTCTTTGATGACTTACTGCTGTGGATACCGCTGATTGCACTGTTTCGCTACGCCCGGCAAGAGGCCACTGTCCGGGTGCGCATAATCGCAGCCGTCCTCTTTGCGCTTAACTGGTTTGCCCTGATGGCGCCGGCCCGATTTTTATCTGATGGCCATCCCCTATCCAGCCTGGCCATACCCGCACAGACGGCAATTTGGATTGGCGGACTGCTGTTCTTTATGGCGCTAGCCCATCGGGATGTCACCCAGGAGACCGCATGAGCGCTCCTCCCACTTCAACCAATCGCCAAATTCTGGACGGCACCGTCTGGGTTTTTTTAGCAGAAGGGCTGATTTTACCGACAGGACTGATTACTGCCGGCTTTCTCACCCGGCAGCTCGGCCCTGAAGGTTACGGCCTCTTTACCCTCGCCTCAGTCATTATCGGCTGGATCGAATGGAGCATTACATCTATTTTTAGCCGCACCACGATTAAATTTGTGGGCGAAGCAACTGATTGGCGACCGATTGGGGCCTTGGTGGTACAGCTTCACCTCGCAGTCAGCGTGGGCATAACTCTGGTGCTCTGGCTGCTAGCCCCCGCGATCGCGACTGGCCTCAATGAGCCCGTGCTAGGGCAATACCTCCGACTACTCGCTTTGGATATTCCGATTTTTAGCGTTGCCAGTGCTCAGCGCAATATCTTAATCGGTAAAGGGCAATTTCGCTCGCGGGCTGTGGCGACCGCCGGCCGCTGGACTCTACGGCTGATCCTGATTGTGGTTTTGGTCGAGTTGGGCTGGTCAGTCCCTGGCGCCATTCTCGGCAGCATTGGTGCTTCTGTGGCGGAGTTAGTGATTGCTCAATATTTTGCGCCGACTCCCTGGTGGCAGCGAGCCCGGCATCCCATTCGTCCGCTGTTTGGTTACGCCATTCCCCTGTTTGCCTTTGCCATGATTATGCGGCTGTACGACAAGCTCGACTTGCTGCTGCTGAAAGCCCTCGGCGGGTCGGCAGAGCAGGCCGGCATTTATGGAGCGGCCCAAAACCTGGCGTTTATTCCCACCATCATCAGCATTTCTTTTTCGCCGCTGCTGCTCTCTAGCCTTAGCCGTCTCCTCGCCGCTGAAGAAGTTGATGCGGCCAAGCAATTAGCTCGTCATGCCCTGCGGCTCGTCATCGGTTTACTGCCCATAGGAGCCGTGACGATCGCCACGGCTCCGGCCATTGTCAGCCTAATTTACGGTGAGGCGTTTTTGCCCACCGCACCGATTTTGTCTCTGCTGATTTTTAGCGCCCTCGGCCTAATGATGGTCTCAGTCGGCACCACGATTCTCATTGCGGCTGAACGACCCAACTGGCCCGTCATGGTGGCGATACCAATGCTGCCGCTGGCGCTTTGGGGACACTGGCAATTTATTCCGCAGTTTGATGCCATTGGAGCAGCCCTGGTCACCACGGGGGTAGCGGGAATTGGCGCGATCGCCATGATTGTCACGATTTACTATCGTTGGCAAATCTTGCCGCCAATCGCTACTCTGGCGCGCAGTTTGCTGGTTTGTTTAGCCATTTATGCGATCGCCGCCGCCTGGTCAGTTACTGAACTTTGGTTGCTACCGCAGCTTATGGTTCTAGCCCTGATGATTCCGCTGCTGTTTGGAATTTTGGGAGAATTTAGGCGAGATGAAATTGATTTGCTGATAGAAATGGTTAGGGGAATGGTGCCTAAGCGGAAACGATTATAGGAAGCGGTTTTGCTCGTCAAGCCCTTTTGAAATCACCTAAGTCATTGTCTCCATAACGTCCATGAAACGGACAAATCACACCCGTTGACTTTTCCAAAGCGACAGCTGTGAAGATAAAAGCGTTGTCAGCTAATCAGCCTTAAATTCACCATCGAAAATCGCCGATCACGAATTGGCGTCATCTTACCCAACGCTTGATTTTATTGTTGAGTCGCTGTAAAACTACATTTACTGGAGAATTTTCCCTAGATTGCACTAATTCCTCGGCTTTGCTGACCCATGAGGGCGTCAGGCAGAGCCGACATTGACCTGTGCAAAATTTTATCCATCAAGTGTAGTGTGAGCATCGTGAATTTGAAACCCCTCCATTTTTTATGCTATTCTGCTGGGCTTTTTATCGCCTTAGAAACGGTGGAAGCCAGCGCCGAAACAATGGCATCCCCTCAGTACTTAGCGACTGACAACTCCGAACCGATAATCCCCACAAACGGCTTATCAATGACCGTCCAATATGGTTTACGCCATGATAGTGAAGCGGGCTTTTTGACTGAATATGTCCTCCCAAATGGCCAGCAAAATTTCCGCAACCTAAAAGATAAACAGCGCTCTACAGGTATCAGCAAAAGAGCTAATGACCGCGACGCTGTTAGCCAGCCGCTGGAAAACAGCGATCGCCCCGCTGATGCTTTGACGGTGCCCGCAGCCGGTGACTCGTCTACGGCTTCTAGCCGCGCTGTCCCAATTGCGGATACTGCTGACGCCCTGTTGACTGCGCCCCTGGAAGTGCCGTCACTATTCACTGACGCAACTCGGCTCGGGGATACTGGCTTGGGGGCTCATGACACTGCGGCCGTCCAGTCATCGCCATCGGTGCAGTCTTCTCAGCCTTCTACTCGCAGCGACCTGAATTTCGCCTTTGAACCGTCAGATATTGCCGCGCCCCGCCCTCAATTCGCCCCGCGCGAAGATTTCTTTCTAGCCGATAGCGGGGTGCCTGCTTTTGACACAATTTTTTGGTCGCCTTCTCGTCCTGATAGTCACGCCCCCATTGGCGTGATGGGAGACCACACCCATGAGCGGGGCGAAGTCATGCTCTCCTATCGATATATGTTCATGGATATGGATGGCAACCGAGACGGCACCGACTCTCTCAGTACGGCCGAAGTGCTAGAAGAATTTCCCATCACCCCCACCAGCATGACGATGCAGATGCACATGTTTGGAGCGATGTACGCACCGACCGATGAGCTGACTCTAATGGCGATGGTGCCTTACATCCTTAAAGAGATGGATCATGCGACCCGCCGAGGCACAGAATTTACGACAAACTCTGAAGGGTTTGGGGATATTCGTGTGTCGGGTTTGTACAAAGTATTGGATCAAGACCGTCAGCGAATTCACCTGAATCTGGGCTTGAGCTTTCCCACCGGCTCAATTGAAGAGCGCGACACCACCCCAGCCGGCCCCGACCAGATTCTGCCATATCCCATGCAAATTGGCTCCGGCACCTTCGACCTACATCCAGGCGTGACTTATTTGGGGCAGTCTGGGAGATGGTCTTGGGGCGGTCAAGCACTGGGCATCTTGCGTTTGGGAGAAAACTCAAACGGATATCGTCTGGGAAATCAGCTTATGTTAACCACTTGGGGAGCCCGGAGTTGGACTGACTGGTTCAGCACATCTGTGCGACTAGGAGGACGCACCTTGGGCAACATTGATGGCGAAGACGATCGCCTTAACCCTAACTTGATTCCTACTGCCAACCCAGATTTGCGAGCGGGCACTCAGCTAGACGTGGGACTAGGCGTGAATTTTTATGTGCCCCAGGGAACGCTCCGGGGAGCCCGATTAGCAGTTGAGTTTAATTTGCCGGTTTATCGCAGCCTTTCAGGGCCACAGCTCGAAACCGATTACAGCATCACAGCGGGATTGCAGGCAGTGTTTTAGCCCTTTTATCCCGGCCTAAAGCCCAGAGCTGACGAACTTGAATTCAGAACCAAACTTGAGAGTCAAGATTCAGAGCAGTTTGAAAGCTCCATGTCCCTTAACGAAGGGGCGCTCGGAGAACGAAATAAGCGTTAGGGTAGCATGCCCAGCGTCTGCCCTAGATTTAGGTTAGCGGGTTCCAGCTAATTACTCGTCCACATTCTAGGGCGCGTCATCAGTTAAGGCCATAAACCTTATGGGATAGGCATTACCACGCCCGCTCCAATTTATGAGCTAGGGGCTGAAACCCTCTTTATCAAAGAGTTATGGATTTAAATGATGACAGCCCCTAGAAGTGACCAGTGAGCCCATCGGGAAAAGCTGATTCAGTAGCATCAAAATCAGGATGTTTGTTTTAGAGGGCATGCTTTTAAGCTTTGCGGCCCATCCGCAGCGACTCTTGGGAGAGGAAAGTAAGGACTTTCTACTTAATGTTGGATTGACATTAAAGATATTCTCTATCGTTGGAGAGATCACGCTAATGCAATCAAGCGCTGCTCCAGAGTTAAAGGTCCATTTGCCGCACGCCACCTCTCATTATTTCTGAAAAGAGCGGAGTTTCTATGCCTTGGCAACTTGATCAGCGAATAGAAACCAGTGCCGGAACAGTGGCTGCCGGTACGAGTGGCAATGGCCCGGCTCTCATCTTGGCGCATGGATGGCCGTGGTCTTCATTTTCTTGGCATCGCGTGATTCCTGAACTTGAAAAGCGCTTTCGAGTTCACTGGTACGATATGCCGGGCTATGGAAAATCTGCTAAAGCTGAAAGCCAGCGAACATCCCTTGATGTGCAGGGCCAGATTTTTGCGGCGATGATTGAGCATTGGCAGCTTCAGCAACCACTGGTTGTTGCCCATGACTTTGGCGGTGCGACGACCCTTCGCGCCCATTTGCTGCACGGGTGCGAGTTTGACCGCTACATTTTGATGAACGTTGTTGCGATGCGGCCCTGGGGTTCAGAGTTTTTCGACCATGTGGGCCGTCATGTCGATGCATTTCTCGGCCTGCCGCCGCATATTCATCAAGCGATTGTCAGAGCCTATATCGAAGGTGCTTTGGTGAACGACATTGATAGTACCGACCTGGAACAACTGATCGAGCCCTGGCTTTCAGAAGATGGACGTCAGAGCTTTTATCGACAGTTTGCGCAGGCCGACGAGAAGTACACTGCTGAAATCGAGCCGCTGTTCGGAGATATTCGCTGTCCGGTAAAAATCATATGGGGGAAAGATGACCCGTGGATTCCGCTGCAGCGCGGAGCTGCGCTTGCTTCTCTTATCCGCCATGCCGCGTTCAAAACCTTAGAAAATGTGGGACATTTGCCACAGTTAGAAGCCCCGCAGATGGTTTTAGAGGAATTCGTGAACTTTTTGTCAGACCAAGGAACTGATTAGCTGGA
>JBCCNE010000219.1:0-7586 GCA_039026015.1 Cyanobacteria bacterium P01_C01_bin.70
ATATTTGCAAGGCGAAAGTTTGAGCTTTCTGATTAGTCAAAATCCCCTGCCGATCGCCAGATTTCTGGGCATTATTCGCCAGGTTTGTCTCGGGCTCAAGTCCGCTCACGATGGGATTCGCGTGAGAGGCTATGATCGCCCCATCCCCATCATTCATCGGGACATTAAGCCCAGCAATATCCTAGTTACCCAAGATCCAACCCTGGGAGAGTTAACCAAAATCCTTGACTTTGGGATTGCCAAGCTGATGCAGGCGGACAGCGAACAGACCAGTTCCTTTATGGGCACGCTGGCATATGCTTCGCCAGAGCAAATGGAAGGCAAAGAGCTTGATAACCGCTCCGACATCTACAGCTTGGGCATTTTGATGTACCAAATGCTGACGGCGCAACTGCCCCTGCGTGCGGCTAGCCACACCTTCGGTGGTTGGTATCAGGCTCACCATAACGAAGTCCCAACTCCGATGGCAGAGGCAGCCGAAAATGCTGATGTTCCAGCAGTGCTCGAAACCCTGGTGATGGGCTGCTTAGAAAAACGACCAGAAAACCGTCCGCAAAACATCTTTGAAATTCTCAAAGCGCTTGAGCCCTTGGAGCAACGATATGGCTCTGGTTTTCGCATAGGGCAACGTATTGGCGCCACACTATCACGGGTGCCCATTGCCCCCAAATCACAGCGCAAGGCCACCATCAACGCTCAGACTGACGCCCTTTCACCTACTGAAGGCGATATTTGCCGCTTTGCGTCGTGGCCGGCCAACAAACCCATTGCCGAAATTGTCTTTCCTCACCTGCTGTCCACCAGCAAAGGACTGCTCTCGACCCTATGGGTCATGATGCCCCCCAGCGAAATCAATAAGCGCCTTCGGGCGACTCGCTACAACACCTTTATCTGTACGATGTCACCGCATCCAATGACGCTCTGGCTAACCGTACTGTATAATCCCCAACACGGTCCGCGCTGGCTGCCCTGCTACCTCGATCTTAAGACTAGAGCTGGTCAAGAAATTGTCTTTCATTTGGGACAAAATGGCGAATACAAGGTGCTCTTCTTCTCTACAGAGGAGCCGCAAAAATGTGCCCATGTGGTGACCTGCACAATTGCCCCGCCCCAACAAAATATGCTTCAGAGCTGGGTCATGTCAGGGCGAACACGCCCCTCAGTCGGCAGCCCCAATTTCAGCAAAAAGATGTTACGAGACGAGCTCAACAGCAACCTCAAAGAGAAGATTTTTCAGCACTTAGAGTCGCTCTATCTCGACACGAATTGAACTGCCATCTGGGCTAAGTAAAGACCTGTCATTGCCGTTTTCTGACGGGCAGGCTCACTTTATGGGAAGTCAAGAAACTCCTAATCATTTCTGGTGATGTTCTAGATACTGTGTTGATTTTGATGTTGCAGGTTTCCCTTGGGAATGAGATCTACAGAAAGATCATCCCCAGATCTAGCGAAATACCTTTTCTCTGAAAGACTTGATGAACCATTTGGGATTTTGGAAGAGTAAGCTAAAACACTTAGGACTTACGCAGATGAATCTGATTATGGCTGCTTGGTCGCTAAGTTTGGGGGTAATTAGATCCCCAAAATTGGGAATAAAGGGGACTAATGCGTAAGTCCTGACGCTTTTAGTAAAGTAAGACGAAATTACTAGACGCTATCAGGCGGTTCTACACATAAAACGGCTTGACTGCATTTTTATTTTCTAAAGAGCTCCTTTTTTAGAACAGTCTTCAGCAGGTCGGTCTCCCCTCTAGACATATGAATTACCAATCTTCCATTTCTTCTCCCCCTGTCGAGCAGGTGGTGGTCACAACTCGACAGATGCAAATGATTGAGTCAGCTCTCTTTGCAGCGGGAATGCCAGTGACCGCTCTGATGGAAAAGGTAGCTGGCAAGGTCGTAGATTGGATTATTCGTCAGTTTCCCTGCGATCGCGCACCAGCAGTCGGCGTTATTGTCGGGCCCGGGCACAACGGCGGCGATGCGCTTGTGGTTGCTCGCGAACTCTATCACCGGGGCTATCAGGTGCTGGTCTGGTGCCCGTTCCCTAAACTTAAAGAGCTGACGGCTCGCCATAAAGCTTACTTAGAATTTCTCAACGTTCCCACAACGGAGAGCAGTGCCGCTTTCAAAGCCTGTAATTTCATTGTGGATGGTGGCTTTGGTATCGGGTTGACGCGCCCGCTTCCTAACGACCTGGCCGAGGGGATCAACCTGCTCAATGCAAGTGCAGTGCCGATTGTGAGTATTGATTTGCCGTCAGGTCTCGACAGTGATACTGGTGCAGTGCAGGGAACGGCAGTGCGAGCCCAACATACTCTCTGCTTGGGATTGTGGAAACTAGGCCTACTACAGGATCAAGCGCAGCCGTGGATCGGTCAATTGCACTTGATCCCCTTTGATATCCCCGCATTTGCAATTCAAAAGACCCTAGCTGATAGCCATTTGGTGCAGTGTATTACGGCACCATCAGCGATCACCCGTTTACCCTTACCGCGTTCCCCCATTGCCCATAAATACACTGCCGGACATGTTCTCCTAATAGCGGGCTCGCGCCAGTATGGGGGGGCGGCCCTGCTGGCTGGCCAGGGAGCCCTGGCAAGTGGGGTCGGCATGCTTACTCTGGTAGTGCCTGAAAGTTTGCGGCTGATGGTGCTGGCGCAGTTGCCTGAAGCCTTAGTAATTGGGGCATCGGAAACCAGCAGTGGGGCGATCGCCGCCATCCCCGATGCCATTGCTTGGTCAACATATGACGTCATTGCCTGTGGTCCAGGACTGACGGTTACAGCTGCGCCCATTGTAACTGCCGTGCTGCCGTGCGATCGCCCGATTGTGCTTGATGCCGATGCGCTGAATGTCTTGGCTCAGAGTGATCCCCAGGCGCTCTTGTCGGAGCGCTCAGCCCCGACCCTGCTCACGCCCCATCCCGGTGAATTTCGTCGGCTCTTTCCTGATGCTTGGGAAACTGCCGCAACGAAGAGTTTGGCAGCTAAACACGTGGCCCAAATGGTTGACTGTACCCTGATTCTGAAGGGCGCGATGAGTGCAATCGCCCATGCAGATGGCCAGTTGTGGATTAACCAAGCAAGTACACCAGCCCTCGCACGGGGGGGGAGCGGCGACGTTTTAACCGGTCTCGTAGCGGGGCTGGCAGCCCAAAAATTTCAGTCTAAAAACGTCACTAATAGTTTTCTTGATGCGGCGATCGCCGCCGTCTGGTGGCATGCTCAAGCAGGCCGCTATCTCGCCGCCCAGGGAACCGAACTGGGCAGTGCGGCCAGTCACTTGGGGCGGATACTGCCGACGGCCCTGGCAAATCAGCTAAACCACTAGAGCAGCAGGAGTAGTCTCCTAATGAGTAGCCTAACTCCTCGAGTCTTTGACATGGTTCCAACTGGCGAGCACTGTGAGTCCGACTGAGAAACGGGCTATATGACAGTTAGCCTTTGTCAAGCCCGTGCCAAGATGTCCAGCAATAAATCTACCGTCATAGACCGTCATAGGTTGACATTGAGGCACAAGACCAAGGTTTCCAGAACTTTTATCGTCAGCGTTTGCCAACGCTGCAGCTCAGTCTGCTGAAGAAACTTTTCTACGCGTCATCTTTCTCAAAAATCACCTAAAGATGTTGCAAATTTCCTCAAACATCCATAATTCCGGATGAATACCTGTGCTAGAAGTAATACATACTTAAGTTACCTAACTACTCCAATCCTTAGTAGTGATTTTTGAGTGGTTGTCAGCAATGCCAGCTGCAATGACAACGCTACAGCGGCTCAGCCAATGGCAGTAAGAGTCGATGATCGTTTGTCGCCAAGCATTGTAAATGACATTTTATGCGGCCCTACGTGACACGCAGCATTGATCTAGAATTCTGCATTTGCGGGGCAGCAGCTAAGACGCTAAGAGCGGCTTTAACGGCTTTTAGGTATAAGGGTCAAGGTTATCCCAACGACAAATCCACCTTTCACATCCAACCTAGCTTTCTAGTTTTGGTGTTCAGTCGGATAATGCCGCTGTCGTTGGAGACCTTGGGGGGACTGTCGGATGCACAGTCTACTCAGTGCTCAAGCCGTAACCTAAAGCAACTCTAGCGATCGCTCAAACAAAACTATTGAAGAGTGATTTAGGTATGGCTCTTTTACGGGTTTTTACGGAGACGCTTCGATGATCCCGAGTAAGAGTTGAAAAGTTCGTTGGGATCAAGACAGGGCAGAGGAACCATCAGATGCAGGGACTTTTTTCATGGCCAAAAATCGGGCTGACAATTTTGGTGTCTGGAACAGTGAGTTTAGGCGGCTGTCCGGCAACGATGTTCCTGTCTGACGCACAGACGACTGATGAGTCGGCGCTGCCGGTGAATCAGGCAGCATCAAAGGAGGCAGTAATCGCCGCTAACTATGCTCCTCAAGCGGTAGCCTACGAGGTCTGCGGTGAACTCGATGATTGGGAGCGTCCGAGCTTAGCAGAACAGACGACGGCGCTGCGAGAAAATCCTCGTTATGGTGCAGCGATCGCCGCTGATCCCCTTAAGAGCTTGTTTGATAAGTTTTGGCAAGAATCGCTGATCACCTTTACCACCTATGGCTTGAGCGCTCGCAGTGAACCCATTCATCTGAGCGGTGTTTGGACGGGGATCGAGGCCATGTCTACTTGCTACGAGGGCGATCGTCCCGCTGCTGTCAATGCCGGTGAGCTAGCCGAAATGTGGCTGATTGGTTACAAGATAGTCGATTTCTCTTGGACGGGCGAAGCGTATCAACTCATAGTGGAACCCACATCTACTGGCTTAAGATTTGTCCAGTTTGAGCGTTTAGATAGCACAGAGCAACTCCCCATTTGGGTTCAGGCGGTCGATGGCAGTGAACTCACCATTGCATCCGGTGACTGGGTAGAGTGACCAGCTCAGGACTCACTCGTGGAGAACATCACATTGCCAGAGAACAATCTGCCAGTCGAGACGATAGCAGACACGGCAAACAAGATGGTTATGGAAGCGGAATAGGGCAAAGGAAATAGCCGTCACCGACGCTGACAGCCAAATTGCTGCGGCTACAGGCAACCGGCCTCCGTTCAAGATTTAGGGTCCAGTCAGAGATACGCAACCAGATTTGCAGGCTTAGACGGTATTGAAGGTGGCCGCGATTATCAGCAGAGGCGATCGCGGCTTTCTTACGGTAAATTCAAATTCTTCGAATATTTTGTTGTTACAGCGGGATTTTATTCGCTATATTGGTTAAGCCAACGCGGGGTAGAGCAGTCTGGTAGCTCGTCGGGCTCATAACCCGAAGGTCCATGGTTCAAATCCATGCCCCGCCACCAAGTAGATCAAAGCCCTGAAATGAAATCATTTCAGGGCTTTGATTTTAGAGTGAGCCCAATTAGAACTGTCCCGTTTAGGGAACTCGATTTCTAACATGAGGGCAATACTCCTTGGCCACTTTTCCCGCAGAGATCAAGCCTGTAGAGACCGAATTCTAAAAGGCATTATTTTTTGCGTTCTCTCAACCAAAAGAGGCATTCATTCAGGCACCCTCCCTAGAGTTACCCTATTCTGTCACGGTACTGAGTCGAGGAGCCTTTCCCTGCATCAGTCGGACGATTGCCTGCTTTTCTAACAGCCCGAGAAGCTGACCGTTTTTGCGAATAACGGCTAGTACTGACAACCGCTTTTCCTCTAGCATTTGAATCACGTCTACCAAAGACTGATCGGCAACAATTGTGGTGAGCTGAATATCGTGATTCATCACGTCTGCTATGGTGGTAGTCGCCCAGCAATCGCGAGGGACATCCTGCAGCGCTTCAACCAGCACAGTCCCCACCAGCTCTCCAGCGGCATTGACGACTAGAAATTTACGCCAGTTGCCAACGGCATTAAGCAACACGTCATCGGCAAACTCGCGTAAAGAAATCTGCTCAGTCACAATGGGGCTGTCGCTTTCTATAGCATCGGCGGCGGTGAGGCCATCTAAGCGCTGCTGCACCGAAGCTGACTGAGCTGAACGATTGGCATTGCTAAGCAAAAACCAGCCAATCAAAAGCGTCCACACATTGCCAATCGGACTGATCCCCGCGACCGCAGCGGCCCCTATAGAGATCGCCAACCAGCCAAGTACCTGCCCCGCACGGCTGGCAAACACCACACCTTTGTAAGGATTGCCTGTTATTCGCCAAACAATTGATTTCAAAACATTGCCGCCATCTAGGGGCAAACCAGGCAACAAATTAAAGACTCCTAGCGCCAAGTTAATGTAGGCCAGCAGAGAGACAATTGCTCCCAGAGGACCGTTCAGCGCCAACACTTGACCAACCGTGGATAAGACAGCAAACAGGATAAGGCTGACAACGGGACCAGCGATCGCGACCTTAAAGGCCCCGCCGGGAGTATCCGACTCTCTCTCTAAGGCGGCAAGTCCCCCAAACAGAAACAGCGTAATGGAGTTAACGCTGATCCCCTGCCGTAAAGCGGCAAAGCTGTGGCCTAATTCGTGGGCCAACACCGAACTAAAAAGCAGCAGGGCGGCAAACAAGCCCAGCAGCCAAGGAATGCTTCCTGGTAGTGAGGGAAAGGCTTCGGCCAGACCGCTGCCATAGCTCCAGGTGACTAATCCCAACACCAGAAACCAAGATACGTTCACATAAAAGGGAATGCCAAACAGATTACCCACCCGTAAGTTGCCATTCATATGGACACCTCAAAATCCATCAGCGCAGAATGACACCAACGCGCGCTCACTCCGCTTTAATATTCTGATTGTAACAAAAGGTTAAACTCGCTCTTATCTGCTACAGGCCGTAGATCCCGAATTTTTGGTCTGGTTGACCGTAACGTCAACCGTTCAGGCTGAGTCGAAAGTTGGTGTAACTCAAGCAGAAACTCTTTGGCTACCGTTGTTTAAAGTCGCCATGATGGCTGGGGTCACGTCTGACAGAGCGGCAACGCCTTGTAGGTCGCTGGCAGTGGGACCGATCGCGATTAACGGCACGGGATTGAGGGTGTGGCGCTTGGTGGCAAGATTTTCTAAGTTGCCGTGATCGCTGGTGATGATCAGCGTGACGTTGGTGGGCAAATGCGCCACGATGCTAGCCAACAATTGATCCACGCGCTGAATGGTGGTAACCGCCGTTGGCCATTGTTGACGGTGCCCGACATAGTCAGTCAAAAAACATTCAAACAGCGTGAGGGTGTAGCGAGCGCTGAGTTGTGCCAATCGTCGTCCAGCCTCTACGGGCGCAATTGGTGGGGCGGCAATGCCCCGAGCGGCGGCAAGGTGTCCGGTAATATCCCAAAAGACGGCTTGCCCTCGCTCGTACTCGCTCTGCATGCGGAACGGCAGTTGTGCGGTGAGATTAACCAAAGTGCCCACAGCATAGCGGATGCGGCGGCGGGCGATCGCTTCAAAATAGGCAGGCGAATACAGGTTGGCCAGAGTGACCGTACCGCCGAGGGCGAGAATTTGCTGAAAGAGACTGTGAAATTCAATTAGCTGGCGTAAGGAACCGTTGGCAAACCCTGACTGATGACATCCGCGAAACTGGGCGGCGTTGATGCCGGTGTAGAGAGTGGTTTGCCCAGTAGCGCTCTG
>JBCCNE010000220.1:0-7541 GCA_039026015.1 Cyanobacteria bacterium P01_C01_bin.70
GCTGCTGGTGGTAGGAGCTTGGCGGAAGAAGATTTAAATGATCCCACCTTGAGTTTTATTCCAATACAAACAACAGATTTTGTGTGGGGTCCATTCCAATCTTGCAAGACTCATTTTGAGAATTGATGGTTCAAGTCAATCTTCAATTTGTAGGTTGGGTAGAAAGCAGTGAAACCCAACAGTGTCCAGGGCTTTTAGGCTGACACACCACTAGCCTGCAACTCGCCACCTCAATCCAGGTGTCATCGGGAAAAACCATCCGGTGGCAATCATTTAATCAGCATTAGCTCCCACTGCAAATGCCCCAAACCACCCCCTAGTCAAAGATCTATCCATTGATGGTAGTTATCGACACCCCCGCCAACGAATATTTTTAAGCAGAGGTTTTCTTAATATCGGCTCGACACAATGGCTCACCCCGCCCACGTTTTTGTGATTGATGACTCCGCCGACAACCGCTTCTTACTGCAAGCGTTGCTGGAAGACGAAGGTTATCAAATCACGGCGCTGGAGAGTGGGCAGGCACTTTTAGACCGCGTCGGCACGAGTCTGCCAGACCTGATTTTGCTTGACATTATGATGCCGGAAATGAGTGGCTATGAGGTCACTCGGCAGCTCCGGGCCCGACAGGATCTTCCCTTTATCCCGATTTTGTTGGTGACCGCCCACGAGCGCTCAAATGTGGTGGAAGGACTCGATACCGGAGCCGATGACTTTATTCGCAAGCCGTTCAATGCTGACGAGCTGCTGGCTCGGGTCCGCGCTCTGCTGCGGCTCAAAAGCAGCGTCGATGCCGAGCGGGAGATGACTCAACAGCGCGACGACTTTGTCTCACGTCTAACCCATGACTTAAGAACTCCCCTAGTTGCGGCTAACCGTATGCTGACGCTGGTTTCTGAGGAGACGTTTGGCGATATTCCCCCGGCAGCCAGAGAGGCTATCACCCAGACGATTCGCAACAATGAACATCTGTTGGCAATGGTAAATACGCTGCTGGATGTCTACCGCTATGAGGCCGGACGCAAAGCAACAGCGATCGCTCCATTTAATCTCAAGCGCCTGCTTGAAGAAGTCGTAGCCGAACTGCGTCCCCTCGCTGAGGAAAAGCATTTAGAACTGAAGCTAGGCGGTCAAATCAATAACGACAGTGACGATCGCTGCTATACGCTTCAGGGCGATCGCTTAGAGCTGCGTCGGGTCATGGTCAATTTGATTGGCAATGCGGTGAAGTTTACAGATGCCGGTTTCGTGCAGGTGAGCTTTCAAAAGGTCCCGACCGACGCGCCTACTCATTGGAACATTCAAGTGCGCGATACGGGAGCCGGCATTTCACCTGAGGATCAAGCGGAAATTTTTGCCTGGTTTCGACCGGGAAAGCATCGTCGTTCGGGCAGTGGCTTAGGGCTGCATTTATCTCAGCGCATTATCAAGGCCCACGAGGGCTCGCTCAGCCTAGAATCGGAACTGGGCAAAGGTAGCACGTTGATTGTCAAAATTCCGCTACAGCCGCCGGGAAAGACAGCGCTTGATCAGCGAAATGCGTGACCGTCATCGCGCTTGCTTACATTAACAACGATAGGGCGATCGCCGGAGCCACAACCCAAAATAAGATGGCCTGAAGGACAAGACGTTCTCGATTACGGTTTGTCGCCATAAGGCTCCCACTCCTGTTCAAAGTTGAAGGCAAATCGTCACCGGACTGAAAAACTGAGTTCCAACGGCTGCACCAGCTTACTGCTGTAAACCAGACTGCCCACGGCAGCGATCACAGCGATCAAGCGGCGTCAAATTTGGCAAAATTTACTGAATTATTTAAAGAGTGTGAGCAATTTACCTAAATAAGCCGGAGATAACTTTGGCATGCTGGGGGCTGAGAGCTTCTACTTTAGGAATATCGCTCTTAAACTCCAATCACTTTAATCCTGAGGGCAACCCTTCGCTTAGGGGATAAGTCCGCACCGCTGGCTTCACTGATGTGACCATGGTTTTAGCGCTGGGCAGAAAGCATTCAAACTGCGTTCATCCAATTAGATAACGTTAGGCAGAAAAATCGCCGGACAATGCTGATATCAAAGGGTTCAAAAGCTCTAAATCTGAGAGGTTAATCATTCAATAGGTAACGTCAGCCAAGGCGGTGAAATCAGACAATTTTTTATCCTGATGATGGGCAAAGTACCGTGCTGGCCCTCTTTATAAGCATGACCTATGTGATAACTTACGGCTCTTGAGATTGACAAGGGTGCAAAGATGATCTTTGGGATCACAGCAAAACAGGCTTTATCAAAGGGATCTAGACGAAAAGCTGCAGAACGAGCGTAATATTAGCGCGACTTAATTTAATTGGCAGGCAAAAATCTTTCAGAATTTTGCTCTGGTGACGAGGGCAGTCGTTACTGGGGTGATTCAGAACCGGTCGGTGAGGACACCTCGGCAGCCGTGATGCCTTCAGTGGGCGTGCCGAATCGCCACAAAACGGCGGCGGCCTCGGCGCGTGTCACGGCTTTGTCGGGGCGAAAGAGCGTGGTGTATCCAAAGGCGCGACGGAAGTTAGCAAAATCGCCGAGCTGAAAATCAGCCGCAACTGCTCCTAGAGCTGGCCCTGCAATGCTGGCTGAGTCTTGAAATCCCCAGGATTTGGTCACCGCCTCGGACGTCGTCGCGGGCAGCGCGGCTCGTGTGTCGAGGGGCACTTTCCACAAAATGAGATCTGCGCGTACCAAGGGGGCATCGGGGCGAAAGTTAACGTCGGTGCTGTTGCCGGTAAAAGCACTGGGAATGATCCCCGCATCGGCCAGCCCTTGAATCGCGGCAAAATCGGGATCATCGGGTGGCACATCTTGAAAGGCTGGTTCATCGGCGGCACTGCCTGCCCTTAGGCGATCGCCGGGTTCATCCGCATAAATTACGTTGTGGCTGGCAAATAACCAGCGAGCATATTCACGCCGGCTAGTGGTCTGCACAAAGGGCGAGCGATCGTCCGCAGCGGTTTCGACTTCGGCGTTGTTGCTTGATGTGCTATTACTGCTTGACGCACTCAAGCTCAGCAAATCTAAAGCTTGTAAGTCACGAATGTAAGACTGCAAGTCGGCGGGAACCCCCGTCAGCGCTTCGTCCACGTCAGTAGACTGCTCGGCAATGGTCGTTGTGGCCAATACGGCAGGTCTAATGGGGCCAATAAATTCGGGGTCGCCCGGCTCCGGGGCCTCGGCACTTGCAAGCGTCTCTGTCTCTATGTTCTCGAACTCGGAGGCCGTCTGGGTGTTGGCCTCATCAGCCAGCTCAGACGAAGCTGCATTCGTATCCGCCTCATTATCAGAAGAATTCTCTGCGCCATCGGTCTCAAAAGCGGGAGATTCTTCTAGCTGGGGATCAGCCTCTAAAGACTGTTGTACGCTGTCGCCAACGGACGTTCCTGCACAGCCAGCGAGCAGGCCTAGCGCCAGGAGACCCGCGATCGCCGGTCCAGTTGTTTGTTTACCCATACGCTCATCCTCGATCGCGAGCCGCTATGCTGACTTTAGCTCCGTTTACGGCGTTTTTGAAGCTAGTAAGGAGCAAAAAAAGTTCTGAATTCCTTGTCCCCAGGCAGAGTGGGGGACCTCACCAAGTTAAGGAAATGTGGTGGCCCGCTAGCGTCGGCTCGTTTCCCTTGGAGATTACGCTTGAGGAAAGTACCGTGGCGACCAAATCGATCATTATTGACTGCGATCCCGGTGTGGATGATGCGATCGCCTTAATGCTGGCCTTACGATCATCCGAACTTGCGGTTCAGGCAATTACGGTGGTTGCTGGCAACGTGCCGCTGGCCCTGACTCAGCGCAATGCCCGCCAGATTTGCGAACTGCTGGGTCGTCGAGATGTGCCGGTTTATGCCGGGTGTCCTCGCCCTCTAGTGCGATCGCTGATTACCGCTGAAGACATTCACGGCAAGACTGGTCTTGAGGGCGCGACCTTACCGGCACCAACCCTGCCGCTGCAAGCTGTCCATGCGGTTAGTTTTTTGATTGAGGCGCTCAAGTCCACGGCTGAGCCCTTGACGTTGGCGACTCTTGGGCCGTTGACCAACATTGCCGTAGCGCTCATTCAAGCCCCAGAAATTGTTCACGGCATTGAACGGATCGTGATGATGGGGGGCGGCATCGCCCACGGCAACATTACTCCAGTGGCGGAGTTCAATATATATGTTGATCCCCATGCGGCTCAGGTGGTTTTTGCCTCGGGCATTCCCATCACATTCCTAAGTTTGGACGTGACCCATCAGGTATTGACCACTCCTGCACGGCTGGAGGCTATTCGCCAAATTGGCCATCCCGTCAGTGATGTGGCGACTGCTGTGCTCAGCCACTACGGCAAAGCCGACGAAACTCGGCTCGGCTCGGTAGGAGCACCGCTCCACGATCCCTGTGTGATTGCCTACTTGCTGCGCCCCGAACTATTCACGACCTATCCTGGTCAGGTGCAGGTTGAGTTGTGCAGTCCGCTAACGCTTGGGCAAACGGTAGTAAGTTCGCCGCCGCAGACCACTCAGTCTATGGTTGATATTGTGCAGACGGCCAATGCCGACGGCATTTATGAATTGCTGACACAGCGATTAGAAAAGTCTTGAAGAACGCCGCCTAATCGAAAGGGGATTGATAAAATTAGGAAAATATTGAGTCTCACTGCTCATGGTTTACACCACTGCAGAACTTCTCAACTTTCTAGATCAGGAATTACGGGCAGCCTGGCGCGGCGAGCGGCTGGTGCTGTCTTCTGATCAGCGGCTCAATCCAGTCGTAGCAAAGGCCATCGGCACCGAGAAGTTGAGCAAGGTATTTGCGGTTCAGGATTTTCGCGATCAAATTCATCAATACCAGCGAGAACATAATGTATCAGGGCTTGTGTGGCATACTTGCAGATTTCAAGGACGATCGCATCAGTTTCCCGAACTGCATCCCCAACTGATTGCCACTGAGACCGATAAGGCCATGCTGCAAGCAGCAAAACCGGGCGTAATTGAGTTTTGGCGCACTTCGATTCACAATCTGTGCCTTTGGCGATCAGGAGCCCCGCCGCTACCGCTGGAAATGGCCACTGTCGAACGCTGGATTGCTGAAGCCGAATGGGCCGAGGTCGATGCCACCCGCTCAGAGCTATATTTGCGTCTCTGCTGGGGCGATCCCAAAATCTGTCACTATGATTGGGCTCGTCCCGACTCCGGGTGCGAACGAATCATTGCGGCGATCGCCGAACCCAGCTCGATCAAGGTATGATTCTAGAGTCCGATGGTTCCACCCCTAAATGCTGGGAACCATTTGCTTAATTATTGTTTTTGGTGGATATGCAGGCCTATGCCGTTCGCTGTTGGCGTCATCGAAACTCAAGGATTTCCGGCCATGCTGGCAGTGGCCGATGCCATGGTCAAGGCGGGACGGGTGACGGTTGTGAAATATGAACAGGCAGACAGTGGACGCCAGTTTGTCTGCATCCGGGGCCCCGTGTCTGAGGTCAAGCGCTCAATGGAAGCGGGACTACTTGCCGGGAGTGATTTACCTAATGAAGGGTGCGTTACGACACACTACACTGTGCCCAACCCCCCCGAGAATTTGGAAGCGGTATTGCCGATCTATTTCACCGAAGAGTCTGAAGAGTTTTGGATTGAAGAAATTCGTGGGAATCGTTTACCAGGATTTTGATTCTGTAACTAACCCTTGATGAAAGATAAAGAATGTATCAGTGTAGGAAGAAGCCGCCTTCGCGATCGCGCTAGGGTTCATGGAACTCGTACAATATATTTTTGGTATAGGCTTAATTTTTAGGAGAAAGGTATGCCTCAGGCAGTTGGCTCCCTTGAGACAAAGGGCTTTCCGCCGGTTTTGGCGGCAGCAGATGCAATGGTTAAGGCCGGTCGGGTGACCCTGGTGAACTACATTCGAGCCGGCAGTGCTCGGTTTTGCATCAATATTCGTGGCGACGTTTCTGAGGTGAAAGCCGCTATGGAAGCTGGGGTGGCAGCGGCAGAGAACGCTCCTGGCGGCGTTCTTGAAACTTGGGTCATCATCCCCCGCCCGCACGAAAATGTGGTTTCAGTATTACCTATCGACTTTACCGAAGATGTGCAAGGCTTCCGACAGGCAGTTGAACAGCCCATCTTGCCAGGATCTAACGGCGGTGGTAACTAAGGATAGGCCTTAAAGAATTCGGAGTTTGGAATTTGCAAGGGGGAAAAGGTCGGTCTTGCTCGTGGGTAAGCTGCCCGCCCTACACAACTTAGCCCCCTCATACCCCACCTTCTGGGCGGCCGGTGCCAATCCCCGTGATCTCGTCTTTGCTATGCCGCATCGGCAAAGTATACCGAGGTCTTACTGGGTAATCGTGGCGCCGGGTTCATATAGGTAAACGGCATAAGCGTCTTCAGATAGCGAAATCACTAGTTCGTCGCCGCGTTGAGACAGGCTTGAGCCCAGTTGCAGGGTAGTATGCGCGTTTGGTTCTCGACAATAGAGACTAAAGAGCTTTTGCCGATTGGCCATGCCAGGCACGGGATTAGGCAGATCGGGGACGTCTAGGGTGCAGCCGCGAAAAGTAGATGGGCGATCGCCGACAATCCAGCAGTTGGCAGAGCCAAAGGCCGATAGTGAAGGACGGGATTTCTGGTCGTCAGAAGGGGCCAACGTGGCGAGCGGTTCGTGCACCCAAATAGTGTACCCGCGCTGCGTGGACGTCATGGCTGTCAACTGTCCCCGGGCAGACGATGCGTGGAGTAAACTAAGCGTCTCTGCTGGATCAGTCTGGTCGCCAGAAAAGCGGTAGAAGTGGTTTTCTAGGGCGATTGCAGTCAATTGGCTATCGCTATTGGGCATCAGAATGTGGCAAGTAGGATAACTTTCACCTTGGGCGAGGAGTTTAACCGGCCGCAACGGCGGCTCGGGCTGAGGTAGCGAAGATTGTGGCGCAGCAGATGTTAGCACAACTTGTGAATTAACTAAGGACAACGAAATCGCTGTGGTCAGGCGTTTATTAACAGAGAAAGTCCTGCTCTGCCTGGTTTCATGTGAATAACTTGCCCGCTGCCAGATGCTTCATAACGGCGGTATTTACTGAAATTGTGGCGATTGCTACTTAAGCCGCGACGATTAAGCCATAATTCTACGGAAATGTTTTTAGGCGATCGCCTGAAAAATGTCGCGGGCAGGAATCGCCTGCCTGAATCCACAGCTCAAATCTCCCCTCAAATATGGAATTCTGAATTCCGCCAGCGGTTACAGAACAGCCAGCGGTTCGGGCAGGATCGAGAGGTCTTCGGGGCGATCGATGTCGCTTAGGGTCTCGAGGGTCGCTAAGGACAGCTGCAGGCGGCGGGCGATCGCGACAGTTTGCTCAAACACATGCGGTGTGCCCCATGGCACATCTTGAAATAGGTCGGGACAAGCCTGGCTCAGACCAATGAGATAGTAGCCGCCATCGTTTGCAGGCCCGACCACCACATCGTGGCTTTGCAAGCGTTGAAAAGCCGTCTTTAAATGATCAGGGGTAATGCTGGGACAGTCAGCACCAATCAC
>JBCCNE010000221.1:0-7526 GCA_039026015.1 Cyanobacteria bacterium P01_C01_bin.70
AGGTAACTCCAAGTGAGCAGCTTGGTCTCTGCCACGAGGTCTTGGCGCAATGCTTGATCGCTACTTAAGGAAAGCCATAACAGTTCAGTCGTAGTTTTGGTGATAATCATGGCTATTCGCTCGCATTTAGTCATCGACAAACTTGACTTACGGGCCTGAAAAAAGCGAGCTAATTCATCAATCAACTGATATTCAAAGTCATCAATTTTTTCGATTTTTGACCAGGTAATTGTGTTTAATAGCTGTTCAAAAATTGCCTTTGAGCCCGGATAGTCTGTGTAGAATTGGTCAAACACATCAATCATTTGGTCTACATAACTGCGTAGCGGCAGATGGACCGCTGCGGGAGTATGCAGATCGAGAAATCGCTGGTATTGCGTTTGCATATATTGAACGGCTAATGCCTTGAGGATCGCTTCTTTATCGGGGAAGAACTGGTAAAGCGACCCGACTGAAATGCTGGCCCGAGCCGCGATCGCCCGGGTTGTTGTAGATTCATATCCCATTTCGAGAAAGAGTTGCTCGGCCACGTCAAGAATCTGCTTGACTCGCTCTTGGCTGCGGGCCTGCTGAGGCTGCCGCCGCATCTTATTCAGCTTGGGCGAGCGAGAAGAATTGGATTCGGGCATGGATTTTGAGGGTGGGTTGACAAAACCTGAACAGTGTTCGTATTTTTGGAAACGTGAACACTGTTCAGATTTTATCGCCTGTTGGCAGGCGCTTTGCTTATGACCTCCTTTACTCGGCGTTCGTTGCTGGCGGCGCTGTCAGTCACGGCGTTTTTAAGTCAGTCGTGTCGGCGTTTCACCGCTCAAGCGTTGCCCCAGTCAACCACTGGCCACACCCTGGTGATCGGCGCGGGGGCGGCTGGGCTAGCGGCAGCCCGGACGCTGCAAGATGCTAACGGCTCGGTGGTGGTGTTGGAAGCTCGCGATCGCATCGGGGGCAGAGTCCACACTGATTATGATTTTGCGTCGCACCCGGTCGAACGCGGTGCAGAATTCCTGCATGGTGAAAATATCGTGACCTGGGACTGGGTGCGGCGTTATCAGTTGGCCACCCGGCCGGCTTTTGATGACTATCGCAATCAGTTTGTCTACGCCAATCAAGCGCTGCTTCCTTTCCGGCGCTGGTCTACCCTGCCGGGGCTAGACGCGCTGGCGTTGATGGATGGTTCGCCGATTGACGCGCTGATGGCTAACTGGATTGAACAGGGCAAACCAGACGTGAGCCTGACGCAGTTTCTGGAGCTGCACCAGATCGAATGGTCGCCAGAAGTTCGTCGTCTCATAAACCATTTTCTCAGCAGTAGCTACGCAGCCAACCTTAACCAGCTTGGGGTGTACGGGCTCATAGAGACGACCTATGAGGGCGATGGCGATCGCTATTTTCGCTTACCACAAGGCTATTCTCACCTGTTAAAACAGTTCGCTGCGGGGTTGGACATCCGGTATGCCACGACTGTGAACCGCATTAGCTGGAGTCCGTCAGGCATCCAGGTCTACACCGACTCTGGCGCAACCTACACCGCCCAACAGGTAGTCATCACGCTGCCGCTGGCTCTATTGCAGGCCAATGCGGTGGAGTTTGTACCTCCCTTACCAGAAGCCAAACTCAACGCTATTCAGGGTCTCGGCGCAGGCAGCATTACCAAACTCATGCTGAAATTTGATCAGCCTTTCTGGTCTCAGGAACTGGAGTCTTGCCTGACGCCCCTAGATACGCAACTGTGGTGGCGACCCGGCTGGCGACACCAGCAGGAGGCTGCTGTGTTAACGGCGTTCACTGGTGCCACCGGAGCCGATCAGCTGGGGGCGCTCGGTCGTGAAGGGGCCATTCAAACAGGGGTGCAAGATTTGGAGCGGATCTTTGAGAGGCCGCTAGCCGATCGACTGGAGGCAGCGCTGTTTGTCGATTGGCAGGCCGATCCCCATGCGCGGATGGCGTATTCCTATGTGCCGGTCAATGGGGTAGGGTTGCGATCGCAGCTCGCTCAACCGGTTGAAAATGGTTTGTTCTTTGCTGGCGAAGCGACGCATCCGACCCGCGCAGCGACGGTTCACGGAGCCTTAGAAAGTGGTATCCGAGCGGCTCAAGAAATCCTGTCCCTGCCTACCAACCGAGCTGCTTAACACGATTGCCTGGAGAATAAGGTATTCCCCCCATCCGACAAGTTGTCTTTAACTCAGATCTGGCAGTTGAGTTTATGGCGTTTGCTTTGCCCCCCTGTTCCCCAAGCTCAGGAGATTCTGAGGTCGAAGTCCCCCAGAATTAGGGATTTAAGCGGGCGAATACAGGGGATTGATGTGTCAGTAGAAAATCTCAACCCATCAATCGATCAGATAATTCCAGTCTTATCGGATCACCCAGTTGGGTGATGGTTTTTCCCAGACGAATGTCCTGCTGTAGGTAGAGTAGAACGGTTGTCCAACGTAGATTTAGAGACTGTTGGGGCGGGTCGCAGTGATCCTGGGTGCCACACCTTGGTTCCTCCACTGCGCTGCTCCGTTTTCTTTCTATTTACCTATTGAGGCATCAGGTTATGAAAGCGACTGTAAACAAAAATCTGGCCTTACTGCAGCGTCTGGAATCAGTGCTTCCCGGCGACTTAGATAGCGCTCAAGACCTCATCGCTGATAACTTTGTTTGGCATTACTTCAACCCCGCTTTGCCAGAAATCGCCGGTGATTATGTCGGTCTTAGAGGACTTCAGGAATTCTTCCAAAAACTGAGTCTTCTAACTCAAGATACCTTCAGGGTCGAAACAAATCAGGTCATTCCGGTGGGGGAAGAGCTTGTGGTGGTTCATGCAAATCCGGTGATGTCATTTGCTGATGAATCGTTTGAACTAGATGCTGTCGTAGTTTGGCGTGTCGTGGGCGATCGCATTACCGAAGCCTGGGATATTCCCTCCGTCTACACGGTGAAAGCCCCCAGCCGCTCTGCTCAAATGCCGGAGGCCGCGTAGGAAACTCTTTATGGCTCATGTTGGCATTCTCTGTCCTACCCTAACGGGACACCTCAATCCCATGATTGCCATCGGGCGTGAACTGCAGCGGCGATCGCATCGCGTGACCATCATCGGTTTTTTAGATGGCGAGGCCAAAGTCCATGCGGCTAGTTTAGAGTTTCTCGCGATCGGCACTGCCGACTTTCCCCAAGGCTCGACCCAGCATTTTCTCACCGCCTTAGGTGAACTCAGCGGCCTCGCGGCGCTGCGATATTCTCTGGAGCTAGTTAAGCGCGCCACGGCGATCTTGCTAGAGGAAGGCCCACCCGCGCTCAAAGCCGTCGGGGTCGATTGTCTGATGGTCGATCAATCTTTGTATGGCGGCTCCACGATCGCCCAGGTGCTTGACCTGCCCTTCGTCACCGTATGCTGCGCCTTGATGTTCAACCCAGAGCCTAACGTGCCGCCCTTTTTTACCACTTGGGGCTACCACCCCACTTGGTGGGCTAGACTACGCAACCAAGTCGGCTATCAACTATTGGCCATTCTCGCTAGAGGCCAAATCCAACAGATTGCGCGCTACCGACAGCGGCGACATCTACCGCCGCTGGATTATGACCATGACACCTATTCAAATCTGGCTCAAATTTGTCAACAGCCCGCTGTATTTGAATTTCCCCGGCAATCTCTGCCCGCCTGTTTTCACTTTGTGGGACCCTGCATTGATTCGAGCAGTCGCGAGCCGGCTGCTTTTCCATTCGAGCAGCTAACCGGGCAGCCCCTCATCTATGCGTCGTTGGGAACTCTGCAAAATCAGATGCTGTGGCTGTTTGAGGCGATCGCGGGAGCTTGTCAAAGCCTCGATGTGCAGTTGGTTATTGTCCTCGGTGGCGGCACTTCGCCCACTGCTCTACCAACCTTACCGGGTGCCCCCTTGGTCGTCGGCTATGCGCCCCAGGTGGAACTTTTGTCAAAGGCCACCCTCACAATCACCCACGCCGGGATGAACACGGTGCTGGAATCTTTGAGCAATGGTGTCCCGATGGTGGCAATTCCGATTACGAACGATCAGCCCGGTGTGGCGGCTCGGATCGCCTGGACGGGCACGGGGGAATTCATTGCCCCTCGCGACTTAACCGCTGCCAAACTGCACCGCAAGATCCATCAAGTGTTGACCCAACCGTCGTACCGAAAGCGGGCCCAGCGCCTACAGAGAGCGATTCGGGCCACCAGGGGACCCCAGCAAGCCGCAGACATCATCGAGCAGGTGATATCGACGGGTAGACCTGTCCTGAATATCCAACATGCCCTGCAATCATGCCCTTAGTCCTGAAATTCTATGAATTCGGCCAGTCGAATGAAAAAAGTATTGTTTTCCTACATGGTGCCAACACCGGCGCCTGGATGTGGCGATCGCTGATGGCAAACCTGCCAGACTATCACTGTATTGCCGTCGATTTGCTGGGTCATGGCAACAGCCGCCAGATCGATTGGATCAGTTTTGAAGAGACGGCCAATCAGTTGGCAGCGCTTATTCAAGCCCAGGCTAAACCCGGTGCCTCGGTTGTTGGCATCTCGCTGGGCGGCTATGTGGCGCTACATTTGCTGAAAGCTTGGCCCCAGCCAATCGAAAACGTCATGATCAGCGGGATTCAGGCTAAACCCATCCCCAATCGTCAGGTGATGGGCTTGATGAGCTGGGCCATGCTGCCTTTTTTACACCGTGATTGGCTCCTAGAAATGACTGCCAAGGGCCTGAACCTACCGTCTTCTGAGCTAGCAAACTACCTCGAACAGGCAAAAAAGAATAGTCGCTCGGCGATCGCTAAAATCAACCAGCAGGCCCTCGACTTTGTGCCACCCGCCGCCGCCCTGCAAAGCCCTGGTCGCAAGCTGTTTGTCGCTGGTGCCAAAGAACACCCAACGATTCTGGAATCCCTTGAAATCTTTCAGCAGCGATCGCGCCAGGCGCAATGCTGCACCGTTCCCCATGTCGGCCACGGCTGGTCCAACGAAAATCCGGCCCTATTTGCCGAAACGCTGGACTGTTGGATTCAGCAGCGATCGCTACCGGCAGGGCTGAATCAGCTTTAGCCTCTGATGAGTTCAAACATTATCATCACAGCGCTGATTGCGATGGCTGGTCGTCCTGTCTCGAGCCGCGAATCATCTAGTGCGAGCATCTCGCTCGCAATTCAATCTTAAAACCAGCAAAAATCTTACGTTTTATAGGGATATAGGAGATTTTTTAACCCATGAATCGCAAAGTAAAAATCGTCCTCGATATTGTTATCGGATTTGTTATTCCTATCCTGATTCTAAACACTCTAAGCGAGCCACTGGGGGCAGTATTTACCTATATTTTGGCAGCACTGGTGCCCGTAGCTTGGATCTTGATTGACTCATTTTTAATCACTCGAAGATTCAACTTTATTACCAGCTATGTGGGTGCTTTTGCGATCGCCCAGGGTTTACTTGCGTTTTGGTTTGTTGACAGTATTCAGTTTGCGCTTAAAGACAGCGCGGGGTCTATCTTGACGATTTTAGTCTTTGGCATTTCCATCCTGATTCGTCGGCCCATTATGTACTACTTCCTCATTCAGGGCATGAATCCAGAATCGCCTCGCCAGGAAAAGTCATTAAAATCATTGCTGAATGAGCCTAAAGTCTATCGATCTCTGGTCACAAGCACTCAGATTATCTTGCTAATTAGCCTATTAGTTGGAATCACCAACTTTCATCTAAATTTTCAGATTGTAGTCGCCGATTTTGGCACAACCGCATTCAATCAACAGGTAGCTCAAGTAAATGCCATTACGCGAATTGCGTTTACCCTCGCTGAATTTTTGGGTGCCGGGGTCGCCGCTGTACTCATCCGTCGAGCGATGTTTTATTACCTGCCTGAAGAGCCAGGAAAAGAGCAAGACGAGAGCGATTTTTGGGATCTTCTACAGCTTCGCGATCGCCAAAAAATAGCCATAGATTCATGATATTTCGAGATTGGCGCAAATCTCATCAACACATTTCTAATCGATCAATGTTTCATAAACGCCTGCTCAGTTCACCAAAGCTGGCGATCGCCCTGCTAATTATCATCAGCAACGGATTGCCGATCATCACTGCTCGCGCCGCCCTAAGCGCGCCTCAATCTACCGATACTGAGCCTTTATTCACTCTAACTAAACCACTTCAGGAGCCCATCAAGATGTCCCCTTCCACCCCCTCAGCGATCGCTCAAAATCCTGCTCTGACCAATGAAATGGACGCCTATCTGCAGGCCCACTACGAGACCGGACGCTTTATGGGGGCGGCAATTGTCGTGCGTGGCGAAGCGAACATCTTTGCCGCAGGCTACGGTATGGCCAGTCTAGAGCATCAGGTGCCCAATGCGCGCTCGACTAAGTTTCGGATTGGCTCGATTACGAAGCAGTTTACCGCTGCGGCTATCCTGCAGTTGCAAGATCGAGGCTTACTCAACGTGCAGGCTCCCGTCGCCACCTACCTGCCCGACTATCCCAATGGCGAGCGCCTCACTCTCCATCACATACTGACCCATACCGCTGGCATTCCGAACCTGACTGACTATCTGGAATGGATGAAGCAGCCGACCACCACCCTAGAAGACCTGATTGCCCGCTTCCGAGATTTGCCGCTAGAGTTTGAGCCCGGTGAGCAATATCACTACAGCAACTTGGGGTATACGCTGTTGGCCCAGATCATTGAACAGGTCTCAGGACAGTCCTACGCCGACTACCTGCAAACGCAGCTATTCACGCCCTTAGGTCTTGAACAAACAGGGTATGAGCATCCCCTAGCTGTGATTGACAGTCTGGCAAACGGCTATCGGTTCATGGGAGAAGGCTACCAGCAGGCAGAATATATCAACACGGCTGTATCCGCTGGCGCTGGTGGACTCTATTCGACCTTGGACGACCTTGTCCGCTGGCATCAGTTTTTGATGAACGCCGATGAACGCCCCGTTGACATTCTCAGCGATGCTGCCATTACCGCGATGAAAAGCCCACAGGTGGCGATGGGTGAAGACGCGCCTGATTTGTCCTATGGCTACGGTCTTCTGGTAGGCGAGCGGGGTTTTATTTTTCACGACGGCGGCATCAACGGCTTTATGACCTATTTGGGCAGTTTGCCTGAGCAGGGCATCATTGTAGCGGTGCTCAGCAATGTCGAAAATGCCGTTCCTTCAGTCATAGCTGAGGACTTGCTCGCCATCCTTAAGGGGCAGCCCTATGACCTGCCGACCAACGCAGAGGCTGCGACTGTTGATTCTGACGTGCTGGAGGGTTATGTCGGCACCTACCAGGTGACCCCGGAATTTCAGGTCGCTATCACGGTCGAGTCAGGGCAACTCCACATTCAAGGCACTGGGCAGCCGATGATTCCTCTCTATCCAGCCTCGGAGAATGAGTTTTTTGCTCGCATGCTGGAGTTTCGCATCGTCTTTAACACGGCTGCCGACGGCAAGGTAGAAAGCGCCACACTGTTGCAGAACGGCCAAGAACTTCCTGCTCCCAAGATTGACTAGCCTGACAAGCGCTCGCGATCGCCCTCCGTCACC
>JBCCNE010000222.1:0-7486 GCA_039026015.1 Cyanobacteria bacterium P01_C01_bin.70
AGTCCACCCAGGTAGCGCAGCACGCGATCACGCTCGTATTCTGACGCTTTATCAAACCAGCCCACCGTCGTGTCGTTATCGTGGGTGCCGGTGTAGACTAGACAATTTTGGACGTAGTTAAAGGGCAAATAAGGATTGGTATGGTCCCCTCCAAAGGCAAACTGCAAAATCTTCATCCCTGGAAAGCCAAACTGATCGCGCAGGGCTTCCACCTCCGGCGTAATCACCCCCAAATCTTCCGCCAGGATGGGGAGCGTACCGAACTCTTCCTTCACCGCATTAAAAAACGCCTCTCCCGGTGCTTCAATCCACTTCCCGTTGAGGGCGGTCTTTTCGCCTTCGGGGACGGCCCAGTAGGCTTCAAACCCACGAAAGTGGTCAATTCGCGTTAGGTCTACATACTCCAGCAGCGCCTTCACGCGCTGCAGCCACCAGCGAAACCCCCGCTTCTGAATGACTTCCCAGTTGTACGTCGGGTTGCCCCAAAGCTGACCGGTCTCGCTGAAATAGTCAGGCGGCACCCCCGCCATTTCTGAAGGCTCTAACGTCTCCTGATCGATCATAAAGTTGTGGGGAAAAGCCCACACATCCACGCTGTCATGGGCCACGTAGATGGGCATATCCCCCACAATTTGAATGTGGCGCTCGTTGGCATAGCGCTTCACATCTTTCCACTGGCGCGTGAACTCAAACTGAAAATACTTGTGATAAGTAATCATGGTTGCCAGCTTGTCGTGCCATGCGGCCATTGCTGTTGCTTCGCGGCGGGCCAGAGCATCGTCCCATTGATGCCAGCTAGCTCCATTGTGAGCCCGCTTCAGCGCCATAAAAAAGGCATAGTCATCGAGCCAAAAGGCATGCTCTTGGCAAAACGTCTCATATTCGTCTCGGGTCTCTGCATCGGCTGTGGCGTTAAAAGCTTCTGCGGCTTTTTCGAGCAGCTTGAGTTTGGCGGGTAACACCCTGCTGTAGTCAACCTCATCTTCTGGAAAATGGGGAAAGTCGTCTAAATCAGACTGCTCTAGTAGACCGCTATCGCGCAGCCGCTGCAGACTGATGAGCATATGATTGCCCGCCATCGAGGAATAAGACATGTAGGGCGAGTTGCCGTGCCCCGTTGGTCCGAGCGGCAGCACCTGCCAAAGCTGCTGCCCCGTTTCAGCTAAAAAGTCCACAAACTCATAGGCCGCTGGGCCTAATGCCCCGATGCCAAACCGTCCTGGCAGTGAAGTGGGATGTAACAGAATGCCGCTTGCTCTTTGAAAAGGCATTGTTTCCGCTGTAACGTCCCCAAGACTCTAGCACGGCAGTTATCGTGAATGACCTCGCCACTGATGGAGTTTTGCTGATTAATCATGGTCACCGCAAACCGTTTGCCGACAGCAGGTCATTACAGAATCAGCGCCGTCCTTTATGGTGGAACTGACATCCACTCGTTTGAATTGGCTGTGACGACTTATCGGAACCCCGCTCCCACTGTGGACATTATTATTGAGATGCGCGATCGCCCCCATCGCCCTATCGTGCTGATTGAACGTCGCAATGAACCCTTTGGCTGGGCTATTCCTGGCGGCTTTATGGACTATGGCGAGTCCGTTGAAACGACCGCCGTTCGAGAAGCCCAAGAGGAAACACAGCTCGCCGTCACCCTAATTGAGCAGTTCCACGTCTACTCTGATCCCAACCGCGACCCCCGCAAGCACACCATCAGTATCGTATTTCTTGCCCACGCTGCAGGCACTCCCGTGGCCGACGACGATGCCAAAGCAATCGCCCTGTTCTTGCCGTGGGAAGTCCCCAGCAATCTTTGCTTTGACCACGATCGCATTTTGCAGGACTACTGGCAGTATCGTCATTACGGCTTGCGACCGAGATTGTAGGGAGTTCAAAGTGCGGAGTTCAGAGTGCGGAAAAAGGGATTTTGGGTTCTTGGTTCTGGGTTCTTGATTCTCCATTGGACTTGCGGGCAAGATGTCCGCTCTATCTCCCCATCACCCTGCCACACCATCACTTCATCACCCAACGCATCTACCCTGCTACCCTCACACCCTGCCACCCTGCAATAATAGATGCCGTTGTGCAACTAAGTGGGGAATTGATGGAACGCAAAATCGTACGGACAGATAACGCGCCAGCGCCTGTGGGGCCTTACAACCAGGCAATTGCGGCAACCGGTTCAATGCTGTTTGTGGCCGGGCAGATTCCTCTTGATCCCAAAACGGGCGAGTTGGTGGGTGGCGATGACGTGGCGGCCCAAACGGAGCAGGCGATCGCTAACCTCAAAGCCATTCTCGCTGCCGGGGGAGCCACGCTAGACAATGTGGTTAAAACCTCCGTTTTCCTCAAAGATATGAATGACTTTGCCACCATGAACACGACCTATGCCAAGCATTTTGGTGACGAGCAGGCACCCGCCCGGGCCTGTGTGGAAGTGGCCCGCTTGCCTAAGGACGTGCGCGTCGAGATTGAGTGCATTGCGGTGCTTTAGAGACGGCTATTATTCAGCTGCATAACTTTACAGCCGCCAGGGTTTCAATCCTTAGCTCAGCAGTTAGGGCAGGCGCAGCAAGCTGCTCCCGCAGGATTTATAGTATTGATTGATGACGCGCCTTAGCGAAGGTGGCAGCATGGCGATCGTGCGCCTGATTCCCAACATTTGTTCCCAAGACTTGGCCGCCAGCCGAGACTTTTACGCTGAGCTGCTGGAGCTAGCGATCGCCTTTGACAGTGATTGGTATGTGCAGCTAGTGTCGGCGGGCGATCCGCCTTTAGAACTCGGCATTATTCAACAGGACCACGAGCTGATTCCACCAGACTTCCAAAGGGCACCGCAAGGCTGCTACCTCACCTTTGTGGTGGAAAATGTTGATGTAATTTATAGTCGAGCTCAAAGCCTGGAGGCCAACATTCTCCAGCCGCCCAAAGATGAATTCTATGGACAACGCCGGATGCTGCTGACTGATCCCAACAGTCTGCTGCTCGATATCTCCAGTCTGATTGCAAAGTAACAGACTGGCTGCAGATATGAATTAGATTAAATCCGAGGAACTGAAGACAATCATTGCTAGAGCTGGATCATCTCCTGCAGCAAGGCGGTGGCAAGACTGCATTAAAAGCTATCCTCAGCCGTCCGATTGCGGCTGAACACTCTGTTAAAGGGGAAAGCTATTCGGCCGTCGCGGCCTCTTGGGCTTGGCAAGCGGGACACAGGCCAAAAAATTCCAGCGTATGGTAGTAAATGCGGAATTTGTGGTGCTGCTGTAGCTCATGCTCCAAGTCGTGTACTGGACACTCGTCAATCGAGACACTGTTGCTGCAGCGTAAACAGGTGAGATGGTGGCGATCCTCCTGCGGCAGGCTGTAGAGCGATTCACCGCTGGGTAGCGTCCGCACCTGCACCAAGCCATCCAGCTTCAGCGCGTCGAGAGAGCGATATACCGTCGCCAGCCCAATACTATATTCGTGATTGCGCAGCTCGACGTAGAGATCTTGAGCCGAAGCAGGTTTCGTTAACCCTGTCATCACTTTGAGAATCCGTTCTTGGCTGCGAGTGCGTCCGTTCATGGCTTGAGCAACAGCGTTCTTCTATTAGCTTAGTGCAGAGAGGGATACGGTAGGATAGGAAAGCTTTTTAGAGGCGATCGCAATGCCGACCTACCAAGCGCAAATCTACGTCACCCTCCGCCCCTCCGTGCTTGACCCTGCCGGTACAGCGGTGCAGTCTGGGCTCCACCATATGGGATTTGAGGGAGTCGAGCAGGTGCGCATTGGCAAATACATTCAAGTAACGCTTGCCGCTGCTGACGAAAGCAGTGCCCGCACACAGCTTGATCAGATGTGTGGGCAGCTGCTGACCAATCCCGTTATCGAAAACTATCGCTTCGATCTCGAAGTCAACTCTCCTACAGCCACGACTGCGTAGTTTTGCCGTGCTAAAAGTTTGGGATTTTGGGAGCCCACTGTTATGAACGTTAGTATTATCGTTTTTCCTGGAGCCAATTGCGATCACGATGCGGCCTATGTTATCCGCGATTTGCTGGGACAGCCAACCCAAATGATTTGGCATGAAGACCGCGATTTGCAAAATGCCGATCTGGTCATTGTGCCAGGGGGCTTTAGCTACGGTGACTATTTGCGCTGCGGCGCGATCGCCCGCTTTTCCCCAGCACTACAAGCCACGTTAGAGCACGCTAACCGAGGAGGGTTAGTGCTCGGCATCTGCAACGGTTTTCAGATTCTGACTGAAGCAGGGCTGCTGCCCGGAGCGCTGGTGCGTAATCGAGATTTGCATTTTGTATGCGATCGCGTGCCGCTGCGAGTCGAGCGTACCGACCTTGTGTGGACCCGTGAGTATGCCGCCGAAGCCGTAATCACCTTACCAATTTCCCACGGCGAGGGCTGCTACTATGCCGATGCTGACACCCTCCAGTCCTTAGAAGATCAGCAGCAGGTTATCTTCCGCTACAGCAGTCCTGCTGGCAGTAGCACGGCGGCTGACAATCCCAACGGTTCGCTGAACAATATCGCCGGCATTTGCAACCGCCAGGGCAACGTGATGGGCATGATGCCTCACCCGGAGCGGGCCTCTGATCCGGTTTTGGGCAACACCGACGGTCTCGCGTTGTTCAAAAGTGTCATCAGCCAGCAGTTGCAGCCAGCCTAACTGCGAGTACGGATAGCCCTCCACAGATTTTCACTCCCTCAGCGCGGCCGGCTCGCCATCATTTAATCGCTAGCGAGCTGATGCTGCCGTCCCCACGTCCTGCCGTCCTCAACTTCCTTATCTTTGTGCGCCTATGACTCTTAAAGAGCAACTTATCCAAGAACTCGACGGTGTGGCTGAGCCGCTGATTTTGGAAGTGCTGGATTTTTTGCAGTTTCTCAAAACCAAACGGGGTGATGATTCGGCCGCGAGTGCGCCTGCCCCAAAGGCGATGACAGCGGATGGATTCCCGAAAATTAAAGCTATCTATACCGATGGAGCCTGCTCCGGCAATCCGGGGCCGGGGGGCTGGGGCGTCATGATTTATTTTGACGATGGCTCGGTGCATGAGATGGGCGGCAGCGATCCCAAAACGACTAATAACCGTATGGAAATGCAGGCGGCGATCGCGGGACTAGAATTTCTCGTGGCCTCACAGCAAAGAACTTCTATTGAACTGTTGACCGACAGCGAATATGTCAAAAAAGGCATTACCCAATGGATTTCTGGATGGAAACGTCGGGATTGGCAAACCGCTGCCAAAAAGCCAGTGTTAAATAAAGATTTATGGCAAAAATTAGATACGGTTAATCAAGCGGCTAAGCAGCAAACTGGCGCGCCCGTACAGTGGACTTATGTACGAGGCCATACCGGAAATGCAGGGAATGAGCGGTGCGATGAGATTGCTCGGGCCTTTTCTCAAAATCAAGCGATCGCGCTTCAGCAACATCCACAAGCCGCAAATGTTGCCGGATAAAGACATCTCAGAATAGACCGGCATCTCTCATTCACCCAAAAATGATTGATGTAAATTGAAAAGCTTTTTTCAATATGAGGACTTAGAATAGGAACAGTTTTTTAAAAGGAATGTAATGGCTGATTCAGGGGTTAATGAAACGATTGAATCCGTAGAAAATTTGCCCCGTGAGGCGCGAGTTACTCAGCTACGCAACACGATTGATACTCTGCATATTGCCGATGCGATCGCGAAAGAAGGCTATCTGATCACCAGCTCAGAGCTGGCCGATTTGATGGATGTCAATGCCAGTGCGGTCACCAGTCGAGGGGAATATTGGGCTTGGCGTAACTGGTCAGTTTCACGGGTACGCCGCGAAGGCAATCAGATTCTCTGGCAGCTGGAACGCATCGACTAAACCTGAGGTCTTGCGGCGAGAGAGGAGGATGCTGTCTTCATCCAGACATAGGCAAGACGCTTGCACTCTATTGATATTTTACACAGGCCTAGATGTGAGCCGCTTGCCTACAGTGGCTGCATCTTCAAGTTCAGCAACGCCAAAATTTACTGCTAGTTCCAGTCCTATTGCCTTTGCTGACGCGGCAATTGTGGACTATCTTTTTGGCCGCGTCTGATAAACCTGGAAGACAATCAGGCTCACCAGTCCCAGAAAAAAGATGGCGGCAGCGGCATCTGTCTCGCTACCTGGCAGTGGCAAATACATCAAGAGCGCAGTCATAGCAGTCGTCATGGAGATAGCTTTCGTTCATCAGGTTAAAACTATCGCCGCCGTCAGGTCCAACAGTGTCGCCTGGCTCACCTAGAGAGCGAGCTGCTTTTTGGATCAATGCCGATACTAAGGACCCAGAACCCAGAACCCAGAACCTCAACATGATCAAGCAAGGGGTTCTGAACCCTCCCTTGCTGACGACTCTTGATCAGCACTTAAAAACACTTACTGGAAGACCTTATCTTCATATCAGAATTAGCGTTACAGTATCAAGAAAACACCTGTAGGCAATCCCATGAAACCGTCCCCGCCGTCCGCATCGACGTCTTCAACCGCAGCCGACCAAGCCCTAGAGCAAGAAATTCGTCAGACCCGCAAGTTTTCTCTGGCCGCCGCGATCGCCCAGGAAGGCAGCAGTTTTCTGAAGGGCGAGTCCCTGGTGCCGCCGCTGATTCAGGTCAAGAATGAATTGACCGTGTTTATCCGGAATCATCTGCGGGATCCAGAAGGCGCTTTGCAGGCGACGCTGCTCGACCTTATTCAAGCCGACGATGTGGTGTGCAGCCGCTACTTTGAGACCCCACTGCAGGCGCTGGTCGAGATTTTGCAGCCGCTAGTGACTCAAGATGCTGCTCTGAGGAACTTTGTGCGCCGCGTAGATATGCGCTGGGGTGAACTGTACGGCGAGCGACCTCACTTCGAGATTCCCGGTCAGCCGCCTCACCCCGATGATCAGTACACCGTGGCCTCAGTGCAATCGCAGCTTCAAGACCTGCTGGCGATCGCTCAGCACCACGCCGCCTAAAGTACTTCCCTACGATGCCCGAGTCAGCCTCGCCCCGGCCTGATATCGCCTACATTCCCACGCCCTATGACGCGGTGGATGCCATGCTACAGCTCGCCCAGGTCAGCCTTGATGATGTGGTGTACGACTTGGGCTGCGGCGACGGCCGCTTGCTGATTCGGGCCGCGCAGCGTTGGGGCACGCGCGGCGTTGGCATTGATATCGACGTTGACTGCATTCAGCTCGCCTGCCGCAACGTGCAGACTGCTAAAGTGGCTGATTTGGTAACGTTACACCAGGGCAATTTATACGAAAGTGACGTAACGGCAGCCACTGTTGTCACGCTGTATTTGCTGCCTCACCTCAACTTACGCCTGCGACCCCGGCTATTACAGCAGCTCCGCTCAGGCGCTCGCATTGTATCTCATCAATTCGATATGGGCGACTGGCAACCCGACCGGCAAGTGCAGCTCCCCTCTTCCGAGGAAGAATCCACGCTGTATCTGTGGAAAGTTCCTTAGTCAGCACTGCGAC
>JBCCNE010000223.1:0-7485 GCA_039026015.1 Cyanobacteria bacterium P01_C01_bin.70
GATAGGATGTTGTCGCACAGAGCAGAGTTCTGAATGGCAAAGGAATCTCAGTTTTTACAGTGCTAGCGTCCTGCTTGCGGGCCAGTTGCCCGCACTAGAAGCGTTGATGATTTTGCCAATGAATAGGACGCTTCTCTGAACGGCTCTAGGCTACGATGCAGTTCGCCACAGCGCTTCAATTTGCCATGGGCGGCGAAGTCTGAAGCGCTGCGGGAGCCCCCGGACTGCCGAGAACAGCGCTGCGGGCAACGGGTTTTGGTTCCATGGCCGTCGTGACTGTGACTACCGCATTCACCAGTCGAGCCAATTGTTCGAGCGAAAGCAGCTAGCGATCGCCGCCCAATTCCCCAGATTCAAGCGTTCAAGCAGCGTCTAGGGCACGTCATAAATTAATGCTAGAAACCTGATGAAATCAGCATTATCGCGCCTGCCCCAGCTTTGAGCTAGGGGCTGAAACCCTTGATGTTAAAGCTTTAGGAACCTAAATGGTGATACCTCTAGAACTTAGCGCGTTTGCTGAGCAGTTCGCCAATGGTCAGGCCGGGCTGCATTTGTCCATCAAAGACGGTGCCCACCTTGCCGCGATAAAACTGCGTTAACGCCACTTCATAACCATCTTGCGGCAGCGGAATGTATCCCACGGCCCCGACAGTCGATGGAGCTTGTTCTAGATAAAACGCGACAAATGATTCCAAAGCTTTGTTATTCTGGGCTGCCTGCGCATTGACATAAATAAAGAGTGGCCGTGACAGAGGTTGATACTCGCTGCTCTCAACCGTTGCCTGCGAGGGCGAGACTGCTCCACTGCCACTATCCACGGCTAGGGCCTTGAGATCGTTCGCATTCTCTTCAAAGTAAGCAAAGCCGAAGTATCCCAAGGCGTTTGGATCATTAGCAATGCCCTGCGCCAGCAGTTCGTCGTCTTCGCTGGCGACATAGTCACTGCGGACGGCGGTGTCTTCGCCCACAATCACTTCAGAGAAGTAATCAAAGGTCCCCGAAGCAGTGCCCGGCCCATAGAGCGCGATCGCTTGCTCAGGCCAACCGCTGCGAATATCACTCCAGCGTGTCACCTGCCGTTGCCCAGCCTCGGCCCACGCCGTTTTGAGTTCTGCGACGGTGATGTCTTTTGCCCAGTCATTTTGTGGATTGACCACTACCGTGATGGCATCAAAGGCAACCGGCAGCTCAAAATAACGGATATCGGCGTCACCACAGGCCTGCATTTCTTCATTAGTGATGGGTCGAGAAGCGTTATTAATCACGGTTTCACCGGCGCAGAACTTTGCGAAACCGTCGCCTGTACCAGAAAAGGAAACTTCGATCGCGCTCTCTTGAGCCGCATTATTGGCATATTGCTCGGCGATCGCGACTGTAATGGGATACACCGTGCTAGAGCCATCAATTCTAATGGTGGCGGCTGCTGAGGTAACTGAGTCGGAGGGCGCAGAACAGCCAACCAGAGCAAGGCCACTGATGCCAGCCAAGGCGCCTAACAAGCTACATTTTGTGGTTTTCATGGTCGTAATCGCTTATCTGAACGATGCTGAATATCACTAGAGGCATAATCACAGAGACTGCCTAAAAACTTGAAAGAATTATCAAAAGAATTTATCTTTTCTAGGTAGAGAATAAAGCATGTTTAAGACAGATAAACAGCGCTTAAAGTCCGCTTTTTTGTCATCAAAGTTGATTTCAGATGCCTAAAAACGCCTTATCGGGCTCTGGCTTTCTGCGTCAACTTTTGTGTCAAGAATTAGCCTGCTTAAACGTCTAGATTTCTAGATCTGAACGGCTTAAGTAATTTCTTGAAGTTTACGGTCTTTAGCAACGACATCTCAAAAATATTCGCCCGTCAGTCACACATTATCCTGATAGCAAAGACATTGAGCAGGCATTTTGAAAGACTTTCGGCTATCTAGCCCTAGCCTTCTCTGGCAGACAAAGCAGCCCCAGCATACATACATAACAAGAGATATCTGCAGCGAATTTTAACCTGGCCTTTATCTAATCTTTACCATTTGCCTCTATCTTCTTGGATTGGGAGATAGTGAATGAACAAAAAATTTTCTCCAGAGACCTTAAATAGGGTCTTTTAATAGATATCACAAGGACATCTTGGTGTGATATAGATAGGCGTGGAGTTAATTTTGGGGTGATAGTGATTAATTCTATTAAAGCTGAGCAATTTTAGCTTCTGAATTGTTGGATCACTCACCCAATTCTGGATATTTTCTTTGAAACACTACTCCTAAGCGTGTGTCTCTCGTTCAAGAAGTTGCAGATATTCAGAATAGTTTGGCCCAGTAGAATACAGAGTGGAATTAACTATGCTTCAGAAACTCACTGAACAGATCGATTTGAAAAAGGCTCTTGCTTTAGCTCTCGTGGCTGGTCTGGCGGCTTGTGGTGGCGGCACGACCACGACTGATGCGACCGAAGGCGCTGCTGATGGCACTGAGACTGCCGCTGCCGACGGTAGTGCAGCCGGCGAGAAAATTTTTGAAGAAAACGTTGCTTTGACGGGCGCCGGCGCTTCTTTCCCAGCTCCCCTCTATCAAAACTGGTTCACTCAGTTGAACGGTAAGGTTCCTGAGCTGCAGGTTAACTATCAGTCGGTAGGTAGTGGTGCCGGTGTTGAGCAGTTCACCGCCAATACGGTCAACTTTGGTGCTAGCGACGTTGCCATGAGTGACGAAGAAATTCAAGCAGTTGAAGACGGTACCCTTCTCCTGCCCATGACTGCAGGGGCCATCGTTTTGGCTTACAACTTGCCTGGTGTTGAAGAACTAAATCTGACTCGCGATGCTTACACCAACATCCTGCTGGGCAACATCACTACTTGGAACGATCCAGCGATCGCTGACGCCAATCCCGATGTCGAACTGCCTGACACTGCCATCACGGTGGTTCACCGCTCTGACGGTAGCGGCACGACTGGTGTTTTCACCAAGCACTTGAGCGCCATTAGCTCTGATTGGGAAAGCCAAATCGGTGAAGGTAAAACGGTTGAGTGGCCCACCACCGGCAACTTTATCGGTGCTAAGGGCAATGAGGGGATTACTGCCCAGCTGCAGCAGACCGAAGGCGCAATCGGCTACATCGAGTACGGCTACGCCGTGAACAATGAGGTGACTATTGCGGCGCTGGAAAATGCGTCTGGCAGCTTTGTCACCCCCAGTGGTGAGTCGGCGTCTAAGACTTTGGAAGCGGTTGAGCTGCCCGAAAACCTGCGCGCTTTCATTACGGATCCCGAAGGTGCAGATTCCTATCCGGTCGTCACCTACACCTGGCTGCTGGCCTACGAAAGCTACGACGATCCGCAGTTGGCCAAGGCTGTCGAGGTCATGATTGAGTATGGTCTCAATGAAGGTCAAGAGAGTGCCCCTGAGTTAGGCTATATCGCTCTACCAGACAACGTCCGTGAGCGGGTGGCTGAAGCCGCTGATGTGATCAGCGATGAATATGACATCACCATCAACTAAGATTGATTGAGTGTAAGGGGGCTGCGGCCCCCTTTTTGATTACACACGACTACAGGTTCAAGAGGAGAAATAATCCTGTGACTGCATCTGGTGGGCCCAATAGCCGCAGCCGCTCGGGTGGCGAAAAATCTTTTGACAGCTTTTTTGTGGGGCTGACAACTGCGTTTGCGATCGCCACTGGCGTGTTGCTGCTGATCATCGCCGGTATCATTTTGAAAGACGCCGTTCCCGCTATTCGAGAGTTTGGCCTGGGATTCATCTTCAAAAGCGCCTGGAACCCGGTAGAAAGCTCCTATGGTGCCTGGCCGATGATTTATGGCACCTTGGTCAGCTCCTTCATTGCACTGCTGATTGCGGTGCCGCTCGGGTTGGGAGTGGCTATTTTCCTGAGTGAAGATTTTATTCCCCTCAAAATTCGCACCGTTCTGGTCTTTATGGTGGAGCTGCTAGCCGCTATTCCCAGCGTGGTTTATGGCCTGTGGGGCATTTTTGTGCTGATGCCTGCACTGAAGTGGTTTTTTGGCCTGTTCGGCATCGCCTTTACGGGACCCAGCATGCTGACGGCTGCCCTGATTTTGTCCATCATGATTTTGCCGATTATTACAGCAATTTCTCGCGACTCTCTGGCTTCTCTGCCGCCCGATTTGCGTCAGGCTTCTTTAGGCATCGGGGCAACCCGCTGGGGGACTATTTTTCGCGTGCTAATTCCGGCGGCAATTTCCGGTATTGTAGGCGGGGTGATGCTGGCCCTGGGGCGAGCCATGGGTGAAACAATGGCGGCGACGATGGTGATTGGCAACGCTAATCAGGTCAATCTGTCGCTGCTGAAGCCGGGCAACACGATCGCCTCGCTGTTGGCTAACCAGTTTGCTGAAGCCAAGGGGCTTCAGGTGTCATCGCTGATGTACGCGGCCTTTATTTTGGTCATCATGACGCTGATCGTCAATATCTTGGCCGAAGTGATTGTGAATAAGATTCAGGCGAAGTACGAATAAATTCCCTAGATTTTCTGCTCAATAGCTGTTCCCTGTTGCCATCATGACAACCTACACAGGCTCATCCACAAGTACTGTTGACATTCAAGGGTTGCGGCGGCGCTCTTCCCGGCCCCGCGACATTTTCAACCTGGTGATGACCGGCTTATCAACGCTGTGCATGGTGATCACCCTGATTCCGCTGTTCTTGGTATTGGCATTCGTGCTCGTACAGGGCATTGGCGCGATTTCACCAGGGCTGCTAACGCAGTTGCCTCCACCTCCGGGCTTAGATGGCGGCGGCATTGGCAATGCCTTAATAGGCACTATCGTCGTAGTGTTTGTAGGCACGGCGATTGCCGTGCCGTTCGGTGTGCTAGCAGCGGTTTATCTCTCTGAGTTTAGTAAAGATAATGTGCTGGCCGAGTGGGTACGATTTTTCACCAATGTTTTGAGTGGGGTGCCGTCCATTATTGCCGGGGTATTCGTCTACGCTCTGCTTGTGGTCACTGGCGTCACTGGCTACGCGGCGTTTGCGGGCGGGGTGGCGCTGGCGGTGTTGATGCTGCCAACGATTATCCGCACCACTGATGAAGCCCTAAATATCATTCCGCAAGAGATTCGCTGGGCGGCAATTGGAGTAGGCTCTTCGCGCTATCAGACCGTGTTGCAGATTGTTCTGCCAGCGGCGGTGCCGTCCATCTTAACTGGGGTAACGCTGGCAATTGCTCGGGCAGCGGGTGAGACAGCACCGCTCATCTTTACGGCCCTGTTCTCTCAGTTTTGGCCCAGTGGCTTGTTTGACCCCATTGCCACGCTGTCGGTGCTGGTTTACAACTTTGCGATCGTGCCCTTCAAGCCACAGCAAGAGTTGGCTTGGGCCGGTTCCTTGATTTTGGTGCTTTTGGTACTGTTGACTAGCGTCACTGCGCGGATAGTAACTAGCCAGAAGAAATTCTAAGGGTGCTGCATCGCAAAAATATCTCGGCCTTAGCGCGACCAAATGGGCTTTGCTGCTATGGGCCTGCTACCCCCATCGGTTTTTGGATAAGTAATTAGCTGGAATACTCTAAGCAGGATTGGAAGAAAGCGAGGCAGTCATGGCAGACCAAGCAACTCAAAGTCAGGCGGTATTTAGGTTGGAAAATTGTGACATTTACTATGGCTCCTACAAAGCCGTGCGCGATGTCACGATGGATATTCCCCCCAAGCAAATCACCTCGTTTATTGGCCCCTCTGGGTGCGGCAAAAGTACTATTCTCCGCTGCCTTAATCGGCTAAATGACCTGATTGAAGTCTTTCGATTAACAGGCAAAATTCTGTATCACGGTCAAAACCTATACGACTCCGATATCGACCCAGTTGAAGTGCGGCGGCGCATTGGCATAGTCTTTCAACGTCCTAATCCTTTTCCCAAAACGATTTACGACAATATTGCCTATGGCCCCCGTGTGAATGGCTTCAAGGGGACCAAAGACGAAATGGATGAAATTGTTGAACGCTCTCTCAAGCGGGCAGTGCTCTGGGATGAAGTAAAAGACAAACTAGGCGAAAGTGGCTTTTCACTATCCGGTGGTCAGCAGCAGCGTCTCTGTATTGCTCGCGCCGTCGCCGTGGAGCCAGAAGTGGTGCTGATGGACGAGCCCTGCTCGGCCCTTGACCCCATCTCAACCCTCAAAATTGAGGAGTTGATGATGGAGCTGCGGGAAAAATACACCATTGTCATCGTTACCCACAATATGCAGCAGGCGACCCGAGTAGCGGACAAGACGGCTTTCTTCAACGCCGTGCCCACCGAGTCGGGCGGCAAGGTCGGTTATCTGGCTGAATTTAACGATACCAAGGAAATTTTTGGCAATCCCCAAGAAGAGGCAACTCGCGATTACGTGACCGGGCGATTTGGCTGATCGCAATTGGTGATGTTAGAGCTGCGATTTGGGATGTGAGCATGGTTGAATGCCAGCGTTTTCCAGACTGATATTCATAGCTTTCAAGACAGACGGTGTCTTTATGGGCAGGATTGACTTCAGCTCATTTGGCAAACGCTGAATCAACATTCGTGAGCGGTTGTTCAGCTGTGGCATACTGCTGCATCGCGGCGCGAATATCGGTGATTAGAGCATTAAGGAGATCGCGAGTCGTGTTCCAACTGCACATAAACCGGGCACCGCCCGTCCCAATAAAGGTGTAAAAGTGCCAGCCCTGGTCGTGCAGCGCTGCGATCACCGCTTCGGGAAACTCCACAAACACTCCATTGGCCTGCTGCGGAAACATCAGCCGGACTCCTGGAATCTGGCCGAGGTTTTCCGCCAGATAAGCCGCGCAATTGTTAGCATGACGCGCATGTTTGAGCCAGATATCATCTTGTAACACACTGGCTAGCGGAGCCGAAATAAAGCGCATTTTAGAGGCTAGTTGTCCTGCCTGCTTGCAGCGATAGTCAAAATCCTCGGCCAGATCGCGATCAAAGAAAATGACGGCCTCACCTACTGCTAGACCATTTTTAGTACCGCCAAAGCAGAGCACATCTACGCCCTGTCGCCAGGTCATCTCAGCCGGGGTGCAGCCCAAGGTCGCGATCGCATTGGCAAAGCGCGCCCCGTCCATATGAATTTTCAGCTGGTAGCGATTAGCCACTTCTCGAATCGCTGCTAACTCGTCCAGGCTATACAGCGTGCCCACTTCGGTCGGCTGGGTGAGACTGATGACCTTGGGCTTGGGATAGTGAATATCGCTGCGCTTCTGCACAATTTGTGCGATCGCTTCAGGGGTCAACTTGCCGTGATGCCCTGGCCCGAGCAGCAACTTCGCCCCGTTAGAAAAGAACTCCGGCGCGCCACATTCATCGGTCTCGACATGCGCCAGCTCGTGACAAATGACGCTGTGATAGCTGCGACACAGCGAAGACAGCGCTAGGGAATTGCCCGCCGTACCGCTAAACACAAAAAAGACTTCGCAATCGGTCTCAAACAGCTCCCGAAACTGATCCGTCGCCTGCTGCGTCCACGGGTCGTCACCATAGGCGA
>JBCCNE010000224.1:0-7438 GCA_039026015.1 Cyanobacteria bacterium P01_C01_bin.70
CAGGCGGGCATGATCGTCACGATTGAACCCGGCTTCTATCAAGTTCCCGGCATTCTGCAAGCTCCTCAAACGCGCGATCGCTACGCAGCCGTGGTGAACTGGGAACGGCTGGCCCAGTTTCATGACGTTCGCGGCATCCGCATTGAGGATGACGTGCTAATCACCGCAACTGGTAGCGAAGTGCTGACTGCTGCGCTGCCGACGACGGCTACCGATATTGAGGCTTTGGTCCGGACTTGAGCGCCAATTTACAAAGGAAATCTTCAGAGGTCTGGAAATCAAGGCTGAGCAAGCCCTGAAGCGAATCTCTGCCAAACCAATATAAAAGTATGAAGATCTTGATATCACGGACGCTCGCAGAGTTTGTCAATCACCTCTCAACGTACTTTATGGAAAGACTCCGGGAAATCCCCGATTCGGCTGCGGATCTTGGTGGCTTTACCCGTAAGATATGAAACAATATTTCTGAACTTGGCTATGGTTAACACAGCCCCCGCTATCCTGCGAACGACAGTGCCTTATCCTTATCGATATCAAGACCCGGAGCTGCGTCGCGATCGCATCCTAGCGGCGATCGATGTTGGCACCAACTCGATTCACATGGTAGTTGTCAAGATTAAATCTTCGCTACCCGCTTTCACTATTGTTGATCGCGAAAAAGAAACGGTGCGCCTCGGGGATTTTGCCGCTGATGGCAACCTTTCTGCTGAGGCCATGGAGCGGGGCATTGAGGCGCTCAAACGCTGTCTGGCTCTAGCCGAAAGTCTGCGGGCCGAAGACATTGTTGCCGTCGCCACCAGTGCCGTCCGCGAAGCCAAAAACGGCTCGGAGTTTCTTGAGCGCGTCCACCGGGAAGTGGGCCTTTCAATCAACCTGATTTCTGGTACCGAAGAGGCCCGTCGCATCTATCTGGGCGTGCTGTCAGGCATGGAATTTCACGATCAGCCCCATGCCATTGTCGACATTGGCGGCGGTTCTACTGAGCTGATATTGGGCACTGGGGAACCCCATCGATATTTGAGCAGCACTAAAGTTGGGGCAGTGCGTCTGACGGCTGGATTCGTTTCCACCGATCCGATTAGCGACGCGGAATTCACCTACCTTAAAGCCTATGTGCGGGGGCGCATGGAACCCGCCGTAGAAGATCTCAAGCGGCATCTCCAAACGAGCGAATCGCTGAAGCTGGTCGGCACCTCTGGCACCATTGAATGTGTTGCGGCTCTGATCGCCCAAGACCGTTTAGGCTTTGTCCCCGAACCGTTAAACGGGTTTGAATTCACGCTGACAGAACTACAAGCCTGGACTGAGAAGCTGCGCCAACTCAATTTGGCAGAGCGGCTAGAACTGTCTGAGATGTCTGCCCGGCGGGCCGAAATCATCGTTGCCGGGGCCGTGATTCTGCAGGAAACGATGACAATGTTGGGCACTGAAAGCCTGATTATTTGTGAACGAGCCCTACGGGAGGGCGTTGTCGTTGACTGGATGCTGAGTCGCGGCCTGATTGAAGACCGGATGCAATTTCAGCGATCGGTGAGAGAACGCAGCGTGCATGCCGCTGCCGACAAATATCACGTGCCAGCAGCTCCGAGAGAGCGCGTTGCCGACTTTGTTCAGGGGCTTTTTGATGCCACCAAAGGACACTTGCATAGCTGGAGCAACCCTGAACGGGAGCTGCTGTGGGCCGCTGCCATTTTGCACAACGCCGGACATTACATCAGTCACTCTAGCCACCATAAGCACTCCTACTACCTAATTCGCAACGGTGAGCTGTTGGGCTATACCGAGGCCGAGATTGAGATTATTGCCAATATTGCCCGTTATCACCGCAAAAGCCTGCCTAAAAAGAAGCACGATAACTATCGCAATCTGTCAGAAAAAAAGCATCGCAATTTGGTCAATGAACTTAGCGCTATGTTGCGTATTGCGGTAGCGCTCGATCGCCGCGGCATCGGAGCCGTTGAGTCAGTAAAGTATTATTTTGACGGGACGAATAAGACGCTTCATTTGGAGGTTCGGCCCGCTTACCTGCACGACGACTGCGGCTCAGAACTCTGGAACTTGGAAGATAAAAAACTGTGGTTCGAAGAGCTGTATGGCATCAATGTGATTGCCCACAAAGCTGAGGCAGCGGCTACGATCTCTTCGTAGAGCCTGCCTGCGATCTAAAAAACATTCGGGCTGCAAGATTACCGGATCGGGCTTTTCCCTTGCTGGCCGACTCGCCCTTTCTCAATTTGGGACACGTCATTAGCTGGAACACTCTGAACGCGTTTTGTCAGAGTCTTTATTGGGCTAGCCCCGAATTAGGAACGATCGCTCTATCATTAGCAGCGCTCTAGCCATCTGTAGAGTCGAGACGGACGCTCGCTGTCCAGCAAATTACCGAATTTCTCAAAATTAGGTGTCCCCATAGACTGCAGAAAACGGGATCTTGATTGAAAATGAAATTAGGGCTAAATCATCTCAGCATTGACAGTTTGACGTATGCGAGTCGTTCCTCGCGGATGAATTGAGCCCAATGCTCGACACCGTAAACATGACTCGGCAGGAGGATTATCATGAATCGGCCAGTTCTGTTTTCTGCCTTGATGGCGTTTGCTGCGATTACCGGCTCGACAGCCTCTGCCCAAGCTCTCTGCGTGGGTGACAATGGCACTCTAAGCCTGGGTCGCGACGTGCCGCCTGAAGACAATTCCTTTGTCAGTTCTAGCCCCGCCAGTGCCGATGCCGAATTTAAGCTGGAAGTCGATTTGAGCAATGGCCTCGACATTTTTTCGGGCGACACGGAAGAGGAGGATACGTCTGCTGAGGCAGATGCGCCAATGATCGACGAGTCGGCCGCTCAGGAAACTTCTGAGGATGTAGCCCGCAGCACCACCGTGGAAGATCTAGAGACTGGCAGCCGATCGGCCTCTGATTTAGACACGCTGGAACTGGAGCCACAGCCAGCAGTCTCCCGCGCTGACTATCTTAGTTCTCGGGCCAGTGAAATCAATAGCTGTCGCTAGCAGACTGTTTGCCAGTGCAGAAAACTTGATTTTCCTTAGGCTGACGATTGGTTTTTAGACGCGGGCACAATAGCTGCCTGAATGCTTAACTGCCGGGTTTTGAGGGCAGCGATAAAAAGCGGCGTGGGCACAATTTGCTCGATCGGAAAGACGCCCGGTTGGTCGATCTGGCCAGCCAGCATCAACGCCGCAATGTAGCCACTGCCAATGCCGGCTGCGATCGCCGCACTGTGATGGACAAAAAAGCTGCGGTATTCGGTGGGCTGGCCATTCCGGTGTCCTTGAATATCACAGCGGATAGCCACGCCGACGCCTGTGAAGCGATCGCTAATGCCCGTCATCCCGTAACTCACTTGCGCCAGCAATTCCACCGCGCCAGAATTTTTAAGAACAGCGCTGGGGACTCCGTGAGCCATCAGCCAAGTTGCATGGTTGTAAAAATCAGGCACTACCCCGAATTTAGTCTTGACATTTCGCAAGTCAAAAGAGTTTGGCAAGGTCATGGCCTCGGGCATGTCGTACCAATACACCGCGCCGGAGCCATAAGGCGGTGGGAAAGTGAGCTTTTCTCGCTCAGTGTAGGGCTTGACCGACTGCCAACGCCCTTCTAACCAAGCATCGAAGGGATACTGTAGTCCCAAAAAAGTGGTGCGCATGACGGTGACACCGGCACCGCCTGAGCCCGCAACAATGTAGCTCAGTTGCACTGAGTCGGTCTGCTCCAGGGCTTCAATCCCTTGCCGCACCATACTGTTGGAAATCCCTGGAAAGACTCCCGTATTGATAATGGCGGTGATGCCTGCCGCGCTAGCGTCAGCGTGGAGAGCCAGCGCTTGACGAGTAAAGCCGCGATAGTCGCTGACGTCGATATAGTTGACCTGCCGCTCGATGCAGGCCCGCAAAACCTGGGCCTGGCGATGGTGAAAAGGACCAGCCGCATGAACTACTAGGTCAACTCCCGCGATCGCCTCGCGCAATTCCGCCGCTGCCGATAGATCGAGCTGCCGAAACTGAACGCGATCGCCCAAGCTAGTCGCTACGGTCCGTCCTTTCTCCTGGTGCCGCCCGGCTAAAACAATCTCGGCATCGGTGTGGGCTAACAGCTCTTCAGCAATCCTGCCGCCAATCCGTCCTGTGCCTCCCACAATCAAAACTTGTCCCATGTTCAGAATGCCGAGTTCAAAGTTCAGAGTTTAGAATGCCAAGTTTAGAAAGGGGAATGCCGAGTTCAGAGGTCGGAGTTCAGAATGCCGAGTTCAGACTTGGCTCCTAGTTACCTGCACCTCAATCTGTTGCCCTACCCACTCCACTGCCCTCATCTGTTTACCTGGCTATGCAGCTACTCTTACACTCAGCCATTTAAACCCGCTGGGCAGGCTATGCCAACACACTGGTCCAGAATAGATCCTATGCGCTGTAGGCCATTTGCCAGAAATCTTGCTCCAGAGCCGCGACGCGGAGAAAAGCGGCTTCTGTGGCTTCCTGGACTGATGGCGGGGCAACTGCTAGGGCCGCATTCGCTTGTTGGGCCAGCAGTTTCACATAGTCGGTAAAGCCAGGATTACCCCAGCGATTGGCAAATTCATCGTAGGGCGAGGGCATCGGGCCGGGAAGTTGCCAGCCTTGGTTGTAGGCATACTCGATCGCCCACAGTGCCGTTGCCTGCACCGCGTAGGGAGAGTTTACCAAACTGCCCATAAACTCGCAGTAAATTTGGCAGGTGGTTTGGCGCGGTGTGGTTAAGTCAAGCGATCGCTCTGCGGCCTTGTCGCGAAACCAGTTCAGCTCATCCTGTAGGGCCTGGAGCCCGCTCAGCAGCACATCCAAATCGGGGACGGGAGCCGCCGCCAAGGTACGCCCGACAAATCGAGTGAACTCTGTGACGAAGCGGTAATCCTGCACTAGCCAGGTATTGAACTGGGCGGGGCGGATGGTGCCTTGCTGACACTGGGTCAAAAACGGATGAATCGTGGCAGCTTGCCATGCTTCAGGATGGGCGGACAGCAGGCGATCGCACGTTAAGGTCATGGCACTATCAAGATTAGTAGAGAATACCCATTCTACAGAGGATCCCGCTCTAACTCGTGACTGCCCTAGGGGCTGTCATCATTTAAATCTCTAACTCTTTGATGGCAGAGGTTTTAGCCCCTAGCTCATGGATTGGGGCGGGCGTGATAAGGCCTATTCCACAAAATTTCTGGCCTTAATCGATGACACGCCCTTAGCGTATGCCATCTCAAAAAGCATCCTCAGCTAGGCGCTACCGCCCAGGCTTGTTCCTTTGCCAGTTTCCTGACCTGCTAATTTTGCGACGAGGTATGAGTTGGCACCCGCTAACCCGATTGTCGTTGACGCAACAAGATGGGCACAATGGACAGCACGGCCAGAAACCCCAGGGCTAGAGTCAACTGCCAGAGTCCTTGCCCCTGAATTGCCTCAGCTCCGGCTAGGCCAATCCAGGTGTAGGCGACAGTGCCGGGAGCGATGCCGACTAAAGTCGCTAGAAAGTATGCGCCAATGGGTACAGAGGTTAAACCAAATAAAAAATTTACCAGGTTAAACGGCGAGAGCGGCGCAAACCGGACTGCCAGCACACAGTTAAAGGAGTGAGTATCCATCACTCGGTCAAGGTTGCGATAAAGCTTGTGCTTGGCAAAGCGCCGCCGAAACCAATCTTTGAGCAAATATCGCGCCACCCAAAAAGCTGCTGTCGCGCCCGCCGTTGCGCCAATCAGTGACCAGAGTGAGCCCCACCACAGCCCAAATCGAGCGCCTCCAACTAGCACCAGCAGGGTGCCCGGAATGCCCACCATGGTGGCCAAAATGTGGGCAGCTAAAAATATCGGTACTGTCCAGGGGCCTAGAGCGCCTAGCGTTTCCAGCAGCGCCTCGGGATCAAACAGCAGCGATGCGTTTCGCAGACCGAATGCCAGAATCAGCCCCAGCAACACGAGTAGCCAGAAATAACCCTTGCGAAACACGGTGCTCATGGTAGATGGATAACGTTTGAAGAGGAGTTTAGAGTAGGGCATCGCCCTATGGCGTTTAGCATTTAGCGGTGTTCGAGAATCGATAGGAGTCACGATATATCAAGTCGTATCACGTCTGTACAGTGCGGAACTTGGCCTATCCTCCGGGAGGAGCACCGCCTTAGGAGTGAGGAGTGCAGCAAAAAAGTCTGCCTGCCGCCTACTGGACTTCTGCCGACATGGCTTCATCGTTGTCTTCGCTGACACTGGGCACTGATTCTTGCAGGGCTTTGCGAGCGACTCGGGTGACGTATACGGTTACGGCGACGGTGGCAATAAAAGCAATGATGCGGATTGTCCAGGTAATGGCAGGATTGCTGGGAGTTTCCCCGGCCCCTAGCGTGGCCAAGTTACCGGCGAGAGAACCCAGATAAACATACATGATGGTGCCAGGAATGATGCCGGTGGTGCCGAGAACATAGTCTTTGAGGGACACTTTTGTCAGGCCCAGGGCGTAGTTCAGCAGATTAAAGGGGAAGGCGGGCGATAGGCGAATTAGAAAGATGATTTTGCGGCCTTCGCGGGCGATCGCTTCATCAATGGCCTTAAACTTCTCATTGCTGGCGACCTTTTTGCCCACCCAATCACGGGCGATATAGCGACCGATTAAAAAGGCGGCGGTGGCTCCCAGCATGGCTCCGATAAAGACGTAAAGAGAACCCTTAACTACACCAAAGACGACTCCGGCTCCCAGGGTCACTACGGAAGCGGGAATAAACGCGACGGTGACGATGATGTAGAGCACGATAAAGGCCACTGGCGCAATTAGGCCCAAGCTGTCGATCCAAGCGAGCGCCCCGACTAACCATCCTTGAATTTGACTAAAAAAGCCCTGGTTAGCTTCGGCCGCCGCTTCTTGGGCGAGCACGGGCAGGGATGGATAAAGGGCGATCGCAAGCATCATCAATACGCTGAATGGCAACCAGCGGTAAGACCGTCGTCTCCAGCTTAGGGGAATTTGGCGCGGTGAAAAGTTCATGGGTTGGTCCTTGTGAAATACAGCAGTCAAAACCTTCGGCAAACAAGCGAAGCACTGAAAGGCAGAGAGCCTCGGACATTGAACTAACGGACTTGATTAACATGCCCCACCCTCGGCAGCGGAGGATCAATCCGTCAAAGATCCTCCGCAACTTGACCCGCTTCCAGCGGTGCAGCCAAAACAATACGAACGAGTCTGTACGGTGTTGACAACATCTAGCGACCCGGCTGCCAGCAGCAGCGCCAGGGTCACGGGCTGACCCGCAGCAGTTTGCGCCGGCAAGCTCATCATTTGATTAAAATCGCAGTCATAAATATTGCCGTTGTAGTCAACTGACAGTTCTCGGCGACACATTAAGCTGGCCACGGTGGCCGGATTATGGTTGCTTGCCAAAAACTGGGTGTAGGGAACCAGCAGCCCGC
>JBCCNE010000225.1:0-7383 GCA_039026015.1 Cyanobacteria bacterium P01_C01_bin.70
AGTGCAGCAGCTTTGGTTTTCTGTGGGGTGTGGAGTTGCCGTTTGCAGCCCTGTCATAGCCCTGCCGGTGCAGGCGCAAACAGCGCAGATTGAAAGCGTTCAAGTTGTTCAAACGGAGGTGGGTTTACAAGTTTTGCTAGACGGCGAAGCGGCAACTCAAGCCAAAATTTTCGAAACGTCTTTTGGCAATACGCTGGTTTTAGATATTACCCATGCTCAACTGGCGGCGGGGGCGACATTGCGACAGGAGAATCCAGCCGCAGGAATTGTCTCAGTATCGGTGCAGCCCCTCGATACGAATAGCGTGCGACTGCAGATTGTCGGCGAGACGGCGGTGCCAACCATTGTTGTGGAAACTGCGGCAACTGAAATTGCTGTCAGCGTGACGGGGGCGATCGCAACGCCGCCCGCAGTGACGCCCCCCGCCGCCACGGAACCCGATGTGCTCCCCCCTGAGGGCGAAGTGGTCGCAGCTCCGCCTGCAGAGGCAGAGGAAGGCTTATTGTTGGTGGTCACGGCAGCTCGTCGTCCGACTCCAGAGGTGGAGACTTCCGCCACTGTTGAGGTGGTCACCGAGGAAGATCTGGCGCAGCAGCGACCTCTAATTCGTACCGTCCCAGATGCCCTGCAAACCCTGCCTGGGGTCACGGTCAACCGTTTGGGGTTGCTGACCGGAACGATTAATATTCGCGGCATTACAGGGGAGCGCATTGGCCTGCTGGTAGACGGCGAACGTCGTCCCAATTTAGAATTTGGGCCGGATTTTGCCAGTGTTGACCCCTTTCGGGTAGAGCGCATTGAGGTCCTGCAGGGGCCGGCCTCTTCGATCTATGGCGCTGACTCCTTTGGGGGCGTTGTCAATGTCATTACCCGAACCCCGGACCCCGATCAGCCTTTTACCGTCAGTAGCGAGACCTATGGCGGCGGCTTCTCCGAATTCAACACCAACTTAGAGTTCGCTGGCCCCAACTACGTTCTCGGGGCGACCTATCGCACCGCTGGCGATGCCCGTGACGCCAACGGCGACATCATTCCCCCTGACGGCACCGAATACACCATATTTGATCTGTATGGGGTCGGGCGCTACGACATCAACGATCAGTCCCGATTCATTTTGCGGCTCGATCGCTACCGTCAGGATGATGCCGATCTCAACGGCTTTCCGTCGCCCCCGTTTGTCGAGTCTCGGAACGAGTTCCGGGAAACCAACCGCTACTCGCTGGCCTACGTTAACGATGGGATTCCAGGGGGCACTGAGTTCGAAGTGCGGGCCTATTATCAGCGCAGCCGCCGCCAGTTTGAAACCCTGACGGAGTTGACGATTCCGGGTCCCTTTCCGAGCGCGATTACGGTGTCCGGGTCAGACTTTACCGATACTCAGAGCATTGGCATAACTGGCATTGCCACCACTCAGATCGGCAATGCGACCGTCACCTACGGCTACGACTTCAGCCAAGATCGGTCCGAGTTCGAAGACTTGGTCAATGACATCACCTCTCCCAGCGCCACCCGCGAATTTCACGGCCTGTTTGCCCAGTCCGTTTATAACCTCACCGATGACTGGACGCTGACGGGCGGCGCGCGGCTCGATTTCTTCAACGCCGAAAGTGCTGACCAGCTCAAAGATGTCAGTGCCGTTACGTTTAATGTGGGCACCGTCTATGAAGTTACAGACGGGCTGGCGGCACGAGCTAACTTTGCTCAAGGGTTTCGCCCGCCCAGCCTGCTATTTTTGTTCGGCAGTTCCCCCGATGGCTCGTTCTTTGCCCCCACCCTTGGGCAGGTGCAGTCCAATTCAGACTTATCTTCAGAGCGGGCCAACAATATCGACATCGGCTTAGATTACACCAGCGGGGACTTTACCGCCGGGGTCGTTTACTTTCGCAACGATATTAGCGATTTTCAAGGCTTTGAATCCTTTACTCCACTCCCGGGTCCTCCGGGCCCGCCAGGGCCGCCGTCGCCCTCCATTCAAGTGGTCAATAAGGACGTGCTGATTCAGGGGGTGCAGCTCAATGCCGCTTACGAGTTGATCCCTGGCCTGACCCTGGCGGGCAATCTCACCTTTGTCGATAGCGAAGACGAGTCGGGGCGGCCGCTGAATCAGCTTGAGGTGTTTCCCACCACGGCGCTGGTGCGGTTGACCTATGCCAGCGATCGCTTCCTGGGACTCATGCAGTCCCGAATTTATGCCAACCAGGGCGATGTTGTCTTGGAAAACAACGAAGTCGGACCGGGAAGTGAAGGGGCCGTAGTGTTTGACGTCACCCTGGGCTACCGCGTCATTCCGACTGTGCAGCTAACCTTCACCGTTGAGAATCTGTTCGATACCCAATACACCTACCCGACTGCGAATTTTGCCGCCCCTGGTGCTAGGGTGCTATTTGGCCTTAATGCCGAGTTGTAAACGGAGAGCAAACCATGGCGAAATCCTTTCCCACCTGGCAGCTGCGAGATTATGTGTTCGCCGCGTTTATGACCATTGGCATTGCCGTGGCGTCGGTGATTACCGTGCCGCTGACCCTCTCAATTCCGCTACCGGGAATTCGGACGGTGGTCTGGGCCCCGTTTGCCGGCATCTTTTTGACGTTAGGCATGGCCCGACTACAACGCCCTGGCAGCGTTGCCCTAATGATCGGCGTTTTGGCCCTAATCCTCAGCCGCATTTCGTGGATTATTGCGGCCTTTCTAGCGATCGCGCTGCTGGTGACGGAGGCCGCGCTGCTGTTTCGAGGCGGCTTTTATAGCCGCGCGAACCGTTTGTTGGGAAACGTACTCTTTTTTAGCAGCGCTACCGTTGCCGGCACCCTGGTCGGAGCCTACGCCGCTGGCGATGTGTTTTTGGCCTGGGTGGGGCAGGTCTGGATACTGCTCCTGATGACTATTGTCTCCGGCTTGGCTGGTGTCGTGGGTTGGTGGCTAGGAGAGCGGATGGTGAAGCAGCTGCAGCGGGCAGGGAAGCTGTAGCCGACAGATATCGCTTTAGCCATCTGGGCTATGGCCCCAAGCGGCATCCGTGGGCTGAGCGCATCGCCAGACGGCGGCTACAGTTGGATGTTTGGATGAGTAGAGGACAGGTGAAGTAGGGAGTATCGATGTGGGTTGGAACCGCGAAATCGGCGAAGCGCAGCTGGCTGTGGCGGGTCAATCCGCTGCTGAAGATTGTGCTAAGTATTGTGGCGGTGAGCGTGGCCTTTGCCCTGCAAAATCTAGCCGCGCTGAGTCTGTGCGTCGGGGTTCTCTTAGGACTGCTGATGGTGGTAGGAATGCCCTGGCGGGCGTGGTTGGGAGGCGCGATCGCCCTGCTGCTCTTCACGGCATTAACGTGGCTGCTGCGGGATGGGCTAGCGGCCATCTTAAATACGCTGCGGCTGTTGGCAATTTTGCTGCCGGGGCCGATCTTTTCATTTACGACCTCACCAGCGGATCTGACCCGGGCTCTGCAAGCGGTAAAACTGCCTGCCTTTTTAGTGTTGAGCCTGATGCTGGTGTGGCGGTTTTTGCCCGTTGTTCAGCAGGAGGCCCAGCGCATTATTGAAGCCAATCAGCTGCGGGGAATTGACCTCAGCCGTCGTCCCGGACAGTGGTTTCCGGGGCTGTTTATGCCGCTGGTTTTTCGTATCGTCAGCTATGCCGATGAGGTAACCGTGGGCTTAGAGACCCGCAGCTATGATCCCAACGCCCATCGCAGTGTGGGGCAGCCCCTGCAGTGGCGCAGGCTGGATACGGGAGTAGCGATCGCCGCTGTCGCGGTATTTTGGACAATCGGGTATCTGCAATGGAGCCAGTAATCGAGGTTGAAAATCTCAGCTTTACCTATGCCAATGCCTCCCAGCCCGTGCTGAGGGACCTGAACCTGACGCTTTATCCTGGCGAAATTATCTTGGCAGCAGGGGCCACCGGCAGCGGCAAAAGCACTCTGCTGAACTGCTTAGCGGGCATCGCCCCCACCCATACCCGTGGAAACCTGACGGGGACTATCCGCTGTCAGGGGCAAGACATTGAAACCTGGACGGTCTGCCAGCGCTCCCACCGCATCGGGACTCTGCTGCAGAATGTCGAAACCCAAATTTTCACCGACACCGTTTACGACGAAGTCGTTTTCGGCCTAGAAAATCTCAACACCCCCGCCCCGCGCATCGCCCCCCTGACCCAGGCCATCCTGCAAGAATTCAACCTACAGGCCCAACGAGACTGGCCCCTTACCGGCCTTTCCACTGGCCAAAAACAGCGGCTGATCATTGCGTGCATCCTGGCTATGGGCCAACCTATCCTGCTCCTCGACGAGCCCTTTGCCTATCTCGATCAGGCAGCATCACACCGGCTGCTCAATCTGCTTCAGCAGCGAGCCGCCCAAGGCCAAGCTATCCTGATTGTCGAGCACCGACTGGCTCTCGTACAGCGCATCTGCGATCGCACCCTCCATCTCCACCAAGCTCACCTCCACCCCGGCTTACCCCCAAAGTCGCCGCCCCGCCCCCAAGTTCCGGCTCCCCCCCTGCCCTCTCACCCTGCCCCCTCAACGACTCCCCTCCTCCAGACTCACGCCCTCACGCTTACTCCGTATCCTGCCTATGCCGATCTCACCCTTTACGCGGGTGAAACGGTCCTGCTCAAAGGCAACAACGGTAGCGGCAAAACCACCCTCTTGCGCCTGATCAGCGGCCTGATTAAACCCACCCACGGCACTATTACCCTACTCGGCCGCAACCTGGCTCGCGATCGCATCGTCGACATCGCTCGCGTCGTCGGCTTTGTACTGCAAAATCCCAATCATCAACTTTTTGCCGACACCGTGCAGCAAGAAGTCCAGCAGCCTGGTGTCTCTGCTCAAACGGCTGACCAGATCTTGACCCAACTCAATCTCAAAGACCGCGTCGAGCATCATCCCCAATCCCTTTCCCAGGGCCAAAAACGCCGCCTCGCCCTAGGAGCTGTCCTAGCCAGACAGCCAAAGCTTTGTCTCTTGGATGAAATTACCGTCGGCCAGGATGCTCAATCCCTAGAGCTGATGCTAAATCTGCTGCAAACCTTTACCCAATCAGGAGGCAGCCTTTTATTGACCAGCCACGATCCAGCTGTCGCCGAGTTGTTGAACGTGCGGGTGGTGGAGATGACGGAAACTTGAAAGCAAATTCGCTAAGGCGAAAACAACGCAGAAAGCTACGCTGCGCCCCAGGCTTACTGAAAGGAGGACACAGCGCAGGGTTGGCTCACCTCAGACATGAGACAGTGAACTTGGAATGAGGGCGGCATCACCCTCATTGTCTTAACCCATCAGGTTGTCAAATCCAGATAAGCTATGGTCTTCCGCTCTCGCCTCTCAGAGGTTGTCCCACTCCATTGAGTGAGAGCTTTTGGTAATGGTACAGCCGTTGCCAGTTCCGTGAGGACCAGACAGCAAGCTATTTGGCTGGGGGCTAGGCATCCGCATATTACAGGTTGCATAAGCCCAGATGGCTAAAGCAATAAAACTAACTGCCGCCGCTATTTTACGAAGTGCAGGATAAAAAAATTAACGGCAACTTTCTTATCCGCAAATCTGCCATCTGAGCAAAAATATCTCCTGCATTTTTGTCGAAAAACAGTATCCTGGTGGAGCCGCTAACACTACTCTTTTCAGGTCAAGGTTCTAGGAATCTATGGCAAAACCGTCCTAAATATTTACCACTCTACTTTCAGAGTGTCTCGGGTTAAAAAGTGCTCTAAATGGTATGCTCGTTCTTCAGTTTTCAACAAAATTTGCTCATATAAATAGCGGGTGGCTCGGTCCCCGAAGCTTTCTGCTTGAGTGGCTTGACGCCGCATCACTTCGATAATTGAGCGCTCGGCCTCTAAATCATGCTTAACCATGAGCCGACAGCGATAAACATCGTCAGATTCTTGCTCAAAGCAGCAAAGCTCTGACAACTTGGTCAGCGAGAGGACTGGAACACCGCCCAAACCATGGAGTCGTTCACCCAGGTCATGAGCATGTTTTTCCACCTCTTCATAACTTTCTTCAAAATAATTATGAAGCATATAAAACTCAGACCCTTCAACCACAAAATGATGCTTTTGATATTGCAAGTAAAGCACAACAAAACTTGCCTGAGAAATTGTCAAACCTTCGACAACTGGCTGGGTAATTGATTTTTCAAGCAAAATCGGATTGTCGGCAACTTCACTATAGATTTGTTGGATTTTTTCGATGGTAGTCATAAGTCTTCCTCAATCGATACTCAATTTTGCTGCTCAGATAAATTAATCTGAGATCCTTATGAAGATTACAGGCATTTTTGGGGTGAGGTGAGTATCTTTTTCGACACTTTTAATGCCGGTTTAGTCATGGGGAATACAGAATCGAAATACTCTTAACAAAACAGGCTTTCTAATCAATAAAAGCCTCAATAGTTGACACTTTTAAGACACTTTGTAGTGCTTTCCCCGTGGGCGCCTAACGGGTGAATCGCCATCGCTGACCGGTCACGCTTGCCGTTGCGTTTGGGGGGACATTTAACAGAATTTTTCGCTTGCCTGTTCGCTTGGCTACTGTTGGCTAGCGCTCAGTCTGCTACGCCTTTCTGACCGATGCAATGGCGAGTTTCTCGTCACTCCGTCATCATGATGAGATGCACGGGGTCAAGCCGAACATTCCAGGGAAAGGAACGATTTTGCAGGAGTTCCCACTTTTCGCGGTAGACCTCTGCCTGCAGGTGATAGTCATGGGCCGTTGTCGGCGGCGTATGCAGCTTGATGAACAGGCTGACGCGGTGTTGCGTTTCGCTAGTCGCGGCAATCCAGCCCGGGAAGGTGTTAAGTTGATCAGCCTTGCGGGGAAAGCGGATATGGTGAGCGCGGATGCCGAGATAGGTGAGTCCGGGCGGAATGGGGTCAATGACTTCAAGTTGGCAACCCCAGTCCACTGACTCAATGTGGGTGGCATCGATAGGACGAGCGCGGGAGAAGTTTTTGCACTCTGTTACCTTGGCGACTTCATAGGTCGGCGGGCGAGTAAAGATGTCTTCCTTAGTGCCCTGAGCCACAATTTGCCCCTGGGAGAGCACCAATAAGTTGTCGCAGAGACGATAGGCCTCTTCCAGCTTATGGGTAATGAACAGGGTGACGCCATCGTAGTTGCTGAGGATTTCCCGCAGCAGCTTTTCGATTTGACTGCGCAGATAGGTGTCGAGGGCGGCGAGGGGTTCGTCCAGCAGGAGGATGTCGGGCTGGGCAGCGATCGCCCGAGCCAAAGCCACCCGCTGCTGCTGCCCGCCGGAGAGTTGGCGCGGATAGCGATCGCCCAGGCCCGCTAACCCCATGCGATCTAAATAGTGGGCGACTTCTACAATTCGTTTGGCTTGGGGCACCGCCGCCATGCCAAAGGCGATATTCTGAGCCACG
>JBCCNE010000226.1:0-7379 GCA_039026015.1 Cyanobacteria bacterium P01_C01_bin.70
CTTCTTTAAGATTCTCCCTAAGACAGCAAACTCCTGTGATGATTGGCAGTGAAGCCAAGGCTTTTCGCTATAGTGTTTTTTGCACTGAACTACGCATGCCGCGAGGTACCGCTGTGGCCGTCGCCGTTGAATCGCTGCTCAACACTGAGATTAATAAGCCGGCCCGCTATCTGGGCAACGAACTCGGGGCCGTCCACAAGCCGTGGACAGCGGCGCAGGTGCGTTGGGTGCTGACCTACCCCGAAGTGTACGAAGTGGGCGCGTCGAACCTAGGGCACATTATTCTTTACAGCATTTTGAATGCGCAGCCCCGGCAACTGTGCGATCGCGCCTATCTGCCCGCCGCCGATCTCGCCACCAAGCTCCAAGAGTCAGACACGCCGCTGTTTGCCGTAGAATCGCGGCGATCGCTGCTCGACTTTGACATTTTGGGCTTCAGTCTCGCCTATGAGCTGGGCGCTACCAATATTTTGGAAATGCTGACGCTGGCGCATATTCCCCTCACGTCTCCAGAGCGCGACGCCGACGGCCCGTGGCATGTGGAAACCGGCAGTTGGCCGCTAATTTTCGCCGGAGGACAAACGGCCACGTCGAACCCCGAACCCTACGCCGAATTTCTCGACTTTGTGGCCCTGGGCGATGGCGAAGAGCTGCTGCCCGAAATTGGCCTGGTACTTGAAGAGGGCAAAGCCGCTGGCCTTACGCGCGAGGAACTGCTGCTGGATCTGGCTCAAGTGCCCGGCGTATATGTACCGCGATTTTACGACATGGCGGCGGATGGCTCGGTGCAGCCGAACCGGCCCGATGTGCCGTCACGCATCCTGCGCCGGGTAGCCAAGCCGATGCCCCATTACGCCATTGGCCTGGTGCCCTATATCGAAACCGTTCACGATCGCCTGACAGTCGAAATTCGTCGCGGCTGCACCCGGGGCTGTCGCTTCTGCCAGCCGGGCATGCTGACTCGGCCTGCTCGTGATGTCGATACGACCGAAGTGGTGGATGCCATTGAAAAAGGCATGCGCAATACCGGCTACAACGAATTCTCCTTGCTGTCCCTAAGCTGTTCTGACTATTTAGCCTTGCCAGCCGTCGGGGTAGAAGTCAAAAACCGGCTCAAAAACGACAATATTTCCCTGTCGCTACCGAGCCAGCGGGTCGATCGCTTTGATGAAAATATTGCCCACATCCTCGGCGGCACTCGCCAAACGGGTCTCACCTTTGCGCCCGAAGCGGGCACCCAACGGCTGCGCGACATTATTAACAAAGGCCTGACGAATGAAGAACTGCTGCGGGGCGTCAAAACCGCCTACGAACAAGGCTGGGATCGCGTCAAGCTCTACTTTATGGTGGGCCTGCCCGGTGAAACTGACGCCGATGTGCTGGGGATTGCCGAAACCGTGCGCTGGCTGCAGCAGGCATGTCGCCAAAAGGGCCGCAAGCCGCTGAAAGTGAATCTCACCATTTCTAACTTCACCCCCAAGCCCCACACGCCGTTTCAGTGGCACAGCGTTTCCACCAGCGAGTTTTTGCGCAAGCAGGAACTGCTCGGAGCTGAATTTCAGAAAATGCGCGGCATCAAGGCCAACTTCACGGACGTGCGCATTTCCGCCATGGAGGATTTTGTGGGACGGGGCGATCGCCGACTGTCGGCTGTGGTGCGGCGCGCTTGGGAGCGGGGCGCGGGCATGGATTCCTGGTGGGAAAGTTTGGACCGCGCCTTCAACGCTTGGACCCAGGCCATTGAGGAAGCTGGACTATCCTGGCGATATCGCCAGGTAGAAGCCGGGGAGTGGAACGTGATGGAAACTGCGGCCACGGCTCAGGCCAGCAATCTCAACAATCCCCTACCTTGGGATCATCTCGATACCGGCATTGATAAACAGTGGCTCAAAACTGATCTGCATCGCGCTTTAGAAGCGGCGACGGTGCCCGATTGTTCGTTTGAGGGGTGCTCCCAGTGCGGCATCTGTGGCACAGACTTTGGCCACAACGTAGTGGTGCCGCCGCCCCCCATTCCTGAATTCACGGGCCATTTTCAGCCCAACCAAAATCGCGTCCAGCGGCTGCGCGTCTGGCTCGGGAAGCAAGGGGAACTGGCGCTGCTAGGACATCTAGATCTGGTGCGACTGTTCGATCGCGCTATCCGTCGAGCGGCTCTCCCCATCGCTTTTACCGGCGGCTATCACCCCGGCCCCCGCATTTCGCCCGCCAATGCCTTGCCGTTAGGAGCGACTAGCTCCGGCGAAATCGTCGATTTTGAACTAACTGCAGCGATGGACTTGGAGGAGTTTCGCCAACGACTGGCGGCGCAGCTACCGCTAGATATGCCCGTTTACGACCTGGAGGATGTACCGCTGACCGCTCCCTCAGCGACGAAATCGCTGGAGCAAGCCGAGTACCTACTGGCCCTGGCGGTGGAATCAGAGGACAACAGTCCGGTTGATATCAATTGGCAAACCTGGATCGATGCCGTTCTGCAAGTCGAGACGATCCTCTGGGAGCACACCACAAAATCTGGCAAAAAGAAGCAGGTCAATTTACGCGATCGCCTGTTTGATCTGGCGATCGCCGACACTGATGCCGCAGCAGTTTTCCCCCTCGCCAGCCAGCGGCACAAAAGCTCAACCCAAGCTATCATTCGATATAGAGGAAGCTGCCGCAATGACGGCACTCTGCTGCGTCCCGAACATATGACTTATATGCTGGAACAAGTTGCCAGGGTGCCCCTCCAGCTGCTGCATACCCATCGTCAGCGACTAATACTGCAAACGGCGGCGGTTGCCCTGACGGAAGCCTAGAGCTGGCCATCGGGAACTAAAAACTGCGCTAAATTTTCCCCTGCCCTGCAGCAACGCCCATGTCACTGCTCCACTGTTTACGACTGAGTATTCGACGCTCAAGCGCCTGCCTCACGATTGGCAGCGCGGTTTGGCTGGGCGTTTTTAGCACCGTCAGTACCCAAGCGCAAACGCTAAACCCAGAGCCGCTAGCCCAGCCCTTGGCCCCCGAAGATGCCTTATTTGAGCAACTGTTAGGCTTGCCTTCGAGCTATGACTTAGGGAATTTTGACTTTGTCTTTTCCTCTGAGGTTGCCAGGGACTGGCCAGTGGTCACTGAAGAGACAACATCGCTTTACCAGCCGACGCTACCAAGTCTTTGGTGGAGCCGCGACGAGCTGCCCACCCTCTGGCGTGTGACCAGTAGTGCCACTGTGAGAATCGAAGGATACCGCCTAGTCCGCAACTGGTTGGCCTTCCAAAGCACTACGGCCAACGCTGCCATCGTCGATGTGCAAGTTGATCCCCAGTATTGGAACCGGTTTAACTACTTTCAGAAATACGCCATTCTGACGCGCCTGGGCGCTACGGGAATGAATTACGGCCATCATGTCCGACTCTATAGTTCCATCAGCCTAGTAGGCGTTCATGCCTGTGATTTCAGCAGCGTGCGTACGTTCACTGAGTCTCCGGGCAACCAGATTCCCATTGCGCAGCTAGACGGCGTCAGTTGTGCCGCCGCAGTTGGGCCATTTATCGACTTCACCAGCCCGGAATTTGGCGACGATCTATTTGCGCCCCCGTAGCTGACGCCAAAGTTGGTCATAGCTGGTGATCGCCGAGCTGGGCAGCGGCTCCACAAATTCACTTTGCTCCAGCTGTTCGGCACTGGGCATGACGATAGCGGCGGGAAGCTCCGTAGCGACATCCTCAGCCGCTGACGATAGCAATCGAGGAGATAGCTGCATCAGCGCCGACAGCGATTCCTCCACTTCTGGCTGCCACCAATAGGTCAGCCACTGCTGCTCGATGGCGCTGAAAGCAGCAGCCCGATCGCGGTCAGTTAGGGTATTGGGCCTTACCCAAACATCGGCTGACAATAGCGTGCCTGGGAGGGGAGCAACCGCTTTCAGGTATCGGTAGCGCGACAGCAGGGGCTGAATGTCGCTGGACCACCCCACGCTCAAGGCCAGATCGCCAATCACCAGTGCCTGCAAATAAGCGGTGGTTGCATACACTTTGACCTGCGATCGCAAAGTCTCCACAGCTTCCACCACGTCCTTATGGGCTGCGGGGTCAGGATCATTGACCGAATAATTCAGCGCTTTGAGCATGATCCCCAAGACTAAGCGGGGATGATCCGGCAGCGAAAAACGCTGCTGCAGGTCTGGTCGAAGCAGGTCGGCCCAACGAGTCGGCTCCCACCCAAATCGAGCAAACGCGCGGCGGTCATACACCATCATCAAGTGCTCCCAGCGATAGGGAGTGCCCCACACCGCGCCAGAATTAGCTAAAAAGCCCTGTTCATCTCGTCGCAGCAGCGTCAGCCAAGCCGGTGACAGCGTATCCCAAGGCAGCTCAGCAGATCTTTCTAACGGAATAATTAGCCCTTGCTCAATGGCGGGCAATAGCCAATAGTCGCTCAGCGCTACCCAATTAGCCGCCTGGTTACGCGTATTTGCTTCAGGTTGCTGAGCTAACTCATGCCAGTGCTGCAGTTGCTGAAATAAGTCAACGAGACTAGGTCGAGTGATCACCTGAACCGGCGCCGCACTCGACAGGGCTTCCCTAAAATCTCTGAGTATTTGAGCCGATAGCCTGCCTTTGGCCGCAGCAATACGCAAAGCACTGTCTGGAGTGCCTCGACAAGCCATTTGCATCATCGCCAGAGCCGTCAGCCCAACGAGTAAACGTCTTCGATCCATAAAATAAGGATGTCTTAAAAGGGTGGCCTTGCGTAGCAAAGGCTAACCAAAGTCCATGGGGCAAGGGCCGCAGGCATTGATTCTACCCTAGCTGCTTCTGGGTAGTACAAGTAGCCAAACATCGGCTAGAAAACTTTTCAAGCACCCCCTAAGAAGATTTCTGAGCAAGAAATGACCGAAAAATCAGCAACGGAGGCTTGGCAAAACGCAGCATTGGCGGAACTACATCAGGGAATGTATGGCATTTCTAACGCTGTACTTCCGCAGGCAGCCCCTTCTGGGAGTGTTCAATCTCGCTACTCAGCCCCCACCGAGGATATGGGAAAATCATTTCAAAAGATCACCTCCATCGAGACGCAAATCGCCCTAAGTCTCAGCCCGCCTCCTAGGGCGCGTCATCAATTAAGTACAGAATGCTTGTGGCATAGGCATTACCGCGCCCGCTCTGCAAAATCCGCTAAGGGCTGAACTGCTTTCAGCACAAGGAGTCGAGCGTTAAATGATGACAGCCCCTAGCAAGAAACTGCGACCAGAACTCTAAAAGCCTACCAAACCGACTCGCTGTCGGCATACAGAATCAACAACAGAAAATCAACTAATGAACTAGAGATAGCGACAGCCGCAAACTTCCTGGCTGCAATCGTTCAGCGTTGGCATCCGACGAGTATTTATACTGGAACAGTGATCAAAGCCAATAAAAATGACAAGTTAGGCGACAGGAAAATAATATCTTTTTCCTATTTACTGATTCCTTTTTGACTTAAAGCTGGCGATGCAAATTTTCAAACAGATATTTGGCTACTCTCCACTAAGGTTACCGATTATTCAAAACCCAATTTCTTCTTTTGGCCTACAGAAAGTGCTGCTCAAAGGATCATTAAAGTTCATCAGCGATCGCCAAGTAACTTCATAAAACAAACCTAAATCTATCTTTAATTATTTATTCGGTTTTCCTTGCATGAATCTATCAGCATGTTGGCGGTATCGGACTCTACTGAATGAACAAATTATCTATTGATTTGGCTCTAAGCAAGCTATCAACCCTAGGACAAATTTTCGCTCATCACTCTGCAATCTCTAGAGCACAAGTGATTCGTACAGCAAGCGCCTCAAGGCCTGTCAAAATACCCTGCATTGACTTATCTTTCAGGTTTTAAGTGATTCTACATGGTCTGATAATCTTTTAATAACGGCTGTAATTGGCCTTTAACAGCAAACATACCTAGACTGTCAAAACGCCCCAAATCTAAAGAAGAAATGATCAGAAAGCCGTACTCAATCGGTCTTTAACAGCCCCTAAGGAAAGCAGTCGTCGATCAAAAATTGTCTGTGCCAGTTGTACAGTCCGTCTCTATTGGGTTTAGACAAAATCTTAAGCGCAGATAAATTATCAACAAACTTTAAATTCATCCATAGAACTGCGACATTAAAAAACACTAGTTATACGATGTAGATAATTCTATTTAGAGTTTAAGCGTCATATGCCACCAATTGAGTCACAGGTCACTTTGCTGACCCAAAAAGTTGACGCCCTCCATCAGCTAATTGACCAAGTCAATTATCGAGTCTCTGAGATTTTGTCATCTTCTCAATCTCACTCGGAAGTTGGTGTATTGCTAGACGATAATTCTTCTGCAATTCAGCCCAATGGGCAACTGCAGCGAGGAGAAGCCCTGCTAATGCACAAAGACATCCTAATGGACTCGGTATATCTTGAATCTGAGTCCATTGGCGAAGACAAAGCGCTGTCTCCTGAAATCCAGATCCAGCGGCTAACAGCTCAGCTCACTGCTGCCTACAACCGGATTGCTGCTCTCGAAGAGCAGCTGTTAGCGAGCCGAGTGCAACATTAAATCACCGGTTATAAGGACGTCTGATGCTGCTGTAGGGCAGCACCGCCAGACTCATAAACTGTAGCTTGATGGCCCAAAAGAGCTTCAAATTTCCTGCACGGTAAATGTCAGCCTGCCAGATGGTTCTCTGCAAGCTGTTGCGATCGCTTTTCTAGACGAGATCCTAAATCGCCACAAGATATTTCTGTTGCCGAGGTAAACTCTGCCCCAACCGCATCATATTCACATGGCAGCGGGCAGCAGCAGGCGCGATTAAAGGTTGAGGGGACTCAACGAGGATGCTACTGTCACCAACTGTCGCTTGATTAGGCCCTGTTTCGGGCGGTGATGCCGATGACACAGCTACGCCTTAGTCCGCTAGCTTTCGAGCAATCCAGTATTTACTAAAAAAGTGAATTTCTATCTCAACGTCAACGAAACCGGCTTGAGACAAGCGATCGCTTAAGTTGTCGTATGTGTAATCGCGATAAAACGGCTCATGGAAAAGCACCGGAAAATTGAGCATCATGGGTTCTAGTTCAGGCGTGTCAATCATTTGGATGGAATCGCAAATAATGAACGTCCCTCCCGGCTTGGTCACGCGATACGCCTCATTGAGGATTTTCTGGCGCACTGATCCCGGCAACTCATGAAATAGGAAAACGCAAATCAGCGCATCAAAGTACCCATCCCGATAGGGCATCTCCTCCGCTTTGCCTTGCACAAGCTGCGGCAAGGTACCTGGCGCTTCTGATAGGAGTTGATTGGCCTTACGCAAATAGGCTGGCGACAAGTCGATGCCAAACAGCGAGACATCAGGAAATACTTCACGCACCATTCTCAAC
>JBCCNE010000227.1:0-7379 GCA_039026015.1 Cyanobacteria bacterium P01_C01_bin.70
ACCGGAAAGGCGGGGGTTTGTCTCTCGACGCTGGGGCCGGGGGCCACCAACCTGATGACAGGCGTAGCGGATGCCAACCTTGATCGCGCGCCCCTGGTCGCGATTACGGGACAGGTCGGTACCGATCGCATGCATATCGAGTCACACCAGTATCTCGACTTGGTGGCAATGTTTGCACCCGTGACCAAGTGGAACGCCCAGATTGTGCGCCCCAGCATTACTCCCGAAATTGTGCGCAAAGCCTTTAAGCTAGCCCAGACGGAAAAACCGGGGGCGGTTCACATTGACCTGCCGGAAAACATTGCTGATATGCCGGTCACGGGCACACCACTGCGGCGAGACGGTCGCGAAAAGTCTTACGCCTCTTACCCAAGCATTCAGCAGGCGGCAGGGGCAATTTCGCAAGCGACTAATCCGCTGATTTTAGTCGGGAATGGAGCGATTCGGGCCGGGGCCAGCGAGGCGCTGACGCAGTTTGCCACGGAACTGAATATCCCTGTGGTCAACACGTTTATGGGTAAGGGCGTGCTGCCATATACCCATCCCTTAGCGCTGTGGACGTTTGGGCTACAGCAGCGGGATTTTATTACCTGCGGCGTTGAGCGAGCCGACTTGATTATTGCAGTGGGCTACGACCTGGTGGAATATGCGCCTAAGAAGTGGAACCCAGAGGGTGACCTGCCGATTTTACATATCAATGCCACGCCAGCGGAGATCGACAGCAGCTATATTCCCCGAACGGAGGTGGTGGGCGATATAGCCGATGCGCTGGGCGAAATTTTGAAGCGGGTCAATCGGGCTGGCTGCCCCGAGCCAATTAATGTGCAACTGCGGGATGAGATTCGCGCGGACTATGAGCGCTTCCGCGATGACTATGGCTTTCCAGTGAAGCCGCAAAAGCTGATCTGCGATCTGCGACAAGTGCTCGCCCCAGAGGATATTCTGATTTCTGACGTGGGGGCCCACAAGATGTGGATTGCCCGAAACTACCATTGCGATCGCCCCAATACCTGTCTGATTTCCAATGGGTTTGCGGCGATGGGCATCGCGATTCCGGGGGGGATTGCGGCCAAACTAGTGCATCCGTCGCGACGGGTAGTGGCGGCAACGGGCGACGGCGGCTTTATGATGAATTGCCAGGAGCTAGAAACGGCCCTACGCTTAGGAACGACGTTTGTTACGCTGATTTTTCATGACGGTGGCTACGGCCTGATTGAGTGGAAACAGCAAAACCACTACGGTGAGTCAAATTTTGTGCATTTTACTAACCCCGATTTTGTGAAATTTGCCGAGTCGATGGGCCTCAAAGGCTACCGGGTTAACTCCACTGAAGACCTGCTGCCCATCCTCAAGGAAGCGTTGGAACAGGACGTACCCACAGTGATCGACTGTCCGGTTGACTATCGAGAAAACATTCTCTTTAGCCAACAAACCCGGGACCTAACCTGCTCTATTTAACCGCTGCTGATTGGAAAATTCGGGCTTTTGGGGCACTCACGATAACCGCCGCCTGCATGCTGTAATTTGCTAACCAAACCTGAATAAGACTCAACGGTTGATTAATGAACTGATTGAAAAAGCATTCTCTTTGGAAGACCCAGTGACAAATCTCAACATGGTATGAGGGCATTACGGTGTATGGTTAAATTCCATCGGTTCTAGCGGGGAACAGCCGCTAGAGGTAACGGGGAAAGTGCAGTGCAAATCTGCCGCTGTCCCGCAGCTGTGAGCCGGTTTTGGATTTTAGAGTTTTGGATTTTAGAGTTGACTGTCATCACAGTCCTCAATCTAAAATCGCTAATCCAAAATTGTGTCAGTCAGAATGCCCGCCGATACCAATAACGTTTGTGTATTCGTCTGCGAGGTACGGATGAGTTTACGTATTTCTTCCTTGAGATCTCTCAAGGAAAATTTTACATTGAGTCAATTTGGGGTTGCCCCGTTGGGAGCGATCGCGCTGTTGCTAGGCGTCGCTGTGCCCACCTTAGCCCACCATCCCTTCGGCGGTGAGACGCCGGACACTCTGATAAAAGCATTTTTGTCTGGTCTGGGCCATCCGGTAACTGGCATTGATCATCTCGCTTTTGTGATTGCCGCTGGTCTGTTGGCGGCGGCAATCGGCGGTGGATTATTGATTCCGGTCACGTTTGTGGTGGCGTCAATGGCGGGCACCGGCATGCACCTGATGAGTATTGATTTGCCGGTGCCAGAATGGGCAATTTCGGCGTCGGTGCTGATGTTTGGCGTGCTGCTGGCGTTGAGAACGCCTCCCAAGGGTGGCATCGTGATAGGGCTGGCGACAGTTGCGGGCATTTTTCACGGCTTTGCCTACGGAGAAGCCATTTTTGGTGCGGAAATGGGACCGCTGACTGCCTATTTGCTTGGCTTTGCGGTGATTCAGTTGGTGATCGCCGCCGCGGCGTTCTGGATAGGTAAGACGGTGCTTGAAGGGCTGGTGGAACCGTCGGGACTGGCGCTATGGTTTGCGGGCTTCGTGATTTGCGGTGTCGGCACCACATTTTTGACGACGCTGGTGGTAAACTCCGTTTTTCCAGCTTAGAGCCAGCCGCACAGACGGGCATCTCTGGTGCCGTGCGGCCAGATTCGTAACTCCCTCACCCCCCAACTCTGAAGGACTTGATAGCCAGAGTTCTGCCCGCCTGGAGTTGTGGAGGGCGGCAACTACTGGGTTTTGGCACTACAGCCAAGCGTTGCCCGCACAGGAGAACCGAGAGCGGAGCTGCAAGGGCTGAGCGTTTGGCTTGGGTTTTGAGTTTCCAGTTCTTAGCTTTGCGCTCGCAAGAATCACTTGACTTCAAAGCTCAACTGGCCCAACTGCAAGATCCCAAACGGGCACTGCGGTTCTCCTTTAACGCAAATATTGACTTTCAAAACTGGGTGAACATGTCTGACGCTGCTCCGATATCGGTCGCTGCAACTAGCTTTGAGGCGGCTTGGCGATCGCTCGCGAATAGTCGCCTGCTGCCGTTTGCGTTACTGGCGATTGGCACTGTAAGTAACGTCGCCTATGCCCATACGCCACTGGTGGCCTTTGCGGTCATGAGCGGAACCCTGCTGCCGCGGCGGCGGGCGCTCGCAGTGGCGGTGCTGATTTGGTTGGTGAATCAAGGCGTTGGCTTTGGCTGGCGGGGCTATCCGCTGGCGGACTCGGCTTTTATCTGGGGCGGGCTTATGGGGCTAGGGACGTTCCTGGTGGCCATGTTTGCCAGTTGGCGACCGGGGATCGCGCGGACGAGTTGGTTAGGTCACTGGCTTTGGTGGGCGATCGCTCTGCTGGTCGGATTTGGCCTCTATCAAGGGCCCATTTTGCTGGCGTATCCGCTGCTGGCAGATGGTCACTGGATAACCGGGGCAATAGTGCTAAAGCTGCTCTGGAAACAGACCGTTTGGGCCGGGGCGATCGCAATGGCTTATGGCCTTCTCTTGTGGCGACAGCTCACCGCCGCCCCACTTTCCCAAACCCGCCCTTAGCCAGTGCTTTGAGGCTTTTTGAGAACTTCCATTGTCCACTTTTAGGTGCTTTTAGTTGACATGTCTGCAACAACTTTAATGGTCTGTGCGCTGTGTCGCTTTTCGGCGAGAGAACGGAGTCGGGATGGAGTCGCGGGCGGTCAGTATTTAATTGACCAGCTCACCCAAGAACTCGCATCGCGGCAGTTGCAAGATACGGTGCAGATTGAGCCGCTGCGCTGTATGGCGGGATGCCATCAGCCCTGCAATGTGTCGGTGGTGGCTCCGGGCAAGCTCACATTTATTCTGAGCGGGGTTGACCCCGAAGCGGGCGCCCCTGCCCTGTCAGACTTTTGCCAGCAATATACGGCGACGGCGGACGGTCGAGTGCCTTATCGCGATCGCGCTCCCGAAATCCGCCAGGCTACTGCGTTTGTGCTGCCGCCTTTACCCCTGTCGGCCGCCCCTAGTCCAGTTGCTCCCCTTTCCTAGGAGATTCTCTATGCATAAAATTCCCGTTACGGTCGTGACTGGCTTCCTTGGTTCAGGTAAAACGACGCTGGTGCGGCACCTATTGCAGAACCGGCAGGGACGGCGCATCGCAGTACTGGTCAACGAGTTTGGTGAGGTGGGCATTGACGGCGATATTTTGCGATCGTGCCAGGTCTGTGATGAGGAAGATGAGACGACTAATGCGAACGGCAACTCCCAACCCAACATTTTGGAGTTGGCGAACGGTTGTCTGTGCTGCACGGTGCAGGAAGAATTTTTGCCCACCATGCAGGAACTTTTGAAGCGACGCGATCAGATTGACTGTATTGTGATTGAAACCTCAGGGCTGGCGCTGCCAAAGCCCCTTGTGCAAGCGTTTCGCTGGCCAGAGATTCGAACCGGGGCGACGGTCAACGGGGTGGTGACGGTGGTGGATGGCGCGGCGCTGGCGCGGGGACAAGTTGTAGGCGATCTAGAGGCGCTGGCGGCTCAGCGGCAAGCAGATGAGAGTCTAGAGCATGAAACATCAATTGAGGAACTGTTTGAAGACCAGTTGGCCTGTGCTGATCTGGTGCTGTTGACGAAGACGGATTTAATGCCGGAGCAGGAATGCGATCGCGTGCGCACCTGGCTACAATCTCAAGCTCCCGCAGGCATCAAGGTGGTCTCTTGCCATCAAGGCGAGATTCACCCTGATATCTTGCTGGGCTTTAATGCTGCGGTGGAGGATAATCTCGACAGTCGCCCCAGCCATCATGACCATGAAGAAGAGCACGAGCACGACGATGGCATCAATTCGGTGTGCGTTGAAGTGGCGCAAGCGTTCGAGCCCAAGACATTAACAAAACGGCTGCAAAGCCTGGCACAGCAGTACGAAATCTATCGAATCAAGGGATTTGTGGCGGTACCCAACAAGGCCATGCGCCTCGTGCTGCAGGGAGTCGGTCAGCGGTTTGATCACTTCTATGATCGCCCCTGGCAGCCCACCGAACCGCGCTGCACCCGCCTCGTTTTTATCGGACATCATCTCAATGCCAATCAAATTACTCATGCAGTGCAAAGCACCCTGACTTGCTAGGGGCTGTCATCATTTAACGCTCAACTCCTGATGCTGAAAGTAGTTCAGCCCCTAGCGGGTTTTGCAGAGCGGGCGCGGGTGTGCCGATGCCGCAAGTATTCTGGATTTAATTGATGACGCGCCCTAGTGCATTAAGCTGCCGTGAGCTGTTATGGTCTAACTGCTAAATGCAGCTTTAGCCATCTAGGCTAGTGCAACAAGCGGCATCCGAGGGCCTAGCGCCTAGCCAGATGGCTCGCCGTCTGGTCTTACGGAACTGGCGACGGTTTTTGTCCAAAAAAGCTTAGTTCTGAGCTCGCTGGGCTAAACGGCCAAGGGTGCAGAAGCAATGCTAGGCCGTTTAAGTGATTGAAGCACAAGCTTTAGGGGGGTGATGCCCCTTTTGCTAGCGGGTATAGTGGTAACGCGGCAGCGCCAGCGTTGTCGACAAAGATATCGGCAAATAAGAAGACACGGAGACGTGGGAGGGTGGAAGCACCCAACTGAAGCGAAGTATATCCATGTCTATTGCCTGCAACTCTCAACCCATCATCTGTTTTTGCCTCCCTGCTCCTGTGATCTCGTTTACTGATTAACCATGCTTCTTGATACTGCCGCTCAGATTGCGCTCACCACCCGCCGGCTCACCCTGGCCTACGGCAGCGACCTCATTATTCAAGGCATGGATTTAGCCATTCCTCAGGGAGAAATTACGGCTTTAGTGGGGCCGAATGGCTGCGGCAAGTCCACTCTTTTGCGGGGCATGGCGCGATTGTTGAAGCCCAAAGACGGAACGGTGTACTTAGAAGGGGACGCGATCGCCCACCTGCCGACTAAAGAATTGGCCAAGCGTTTGGGCATTTTGCCCCAGAGTCCATCGGCCCCAGAAGGCCTGACTGTGCAAGAGTTGGTAGCCCAGGGCCGCTATCCTCATCAAAGTTGGCTACAGCAATGGTCGAGAGAGGATGATCTAAAGGTAGAAGACGCGATCGCCACCACTCATTTAGAAGAATTTGCGAACCGGCCTTTAGATACGCTTTCGGGTGGGCAACGGCAGCGGGCCTGGATTGCCATGGCGCTGGCTCAAGACACCGAAGTTTTGCTGCTGGATGAACCTACCACCTATCTAGATTTGGCCCATCAGCTCGAAGTTCTAGACCTGCTCCATGATTTGAATAGCCATCAGGGAAAAACCATCGTTATGGTGCTTCATGACCTCAATCAGGCTTGTCGATATGCCGATCATTTAATCGCCCTGCGCTCCGGCACTGTGTATGCTCAAGGAAGCCCCGCATCGGTAATGACAGAAACTTTAGTGCAAGAGGTTTTTGGATTAGACAGCCAGATTATTCGCGATCCGGTTGTGGGGACGCCTCTTTGCATCCCCATTAGTCGGAAACGAAAAAGCCGCTAAAAGCTCTTTGAGTAGTCAGGAGACATGTCGAGGGCGATCGCGCAGCGATCACAAAGTTGTCTAGCGCCGCTGTCCCTACTCGAATCGACAATGCTATTGCTCGCCAGCCATGTCATACACCATCGCAGGGAATAACCGGATTACGCTGTTCCCGATAGTCTCGTAGCTCGCTCATCAAGTCAGCAGCCATGGCATCAGCATTGCTCAAAGGAGTCAACGTTTCCAAAATAGTGTCCATCTCTTCTTGGGAGAGATAGCTAGCGCAGCCGCTACTCAGAGGCACGGGCAAATTTAGCTGATGGGCACGGGCCATTTGAATCAGGCGAGTTGTGGCTTCTAGGGGAATTACGATAACCATGGGAAAAACCTCTTATTTGGGAGCATCGACGGGGTTAGCATTAGCCACGGGTGAGCATGACGGGTTTGGGATTAACGCGGCGCTCAGTCAAAAAGCGCGGCCTGATTACGGACTTGAGGATGAGCCAGAGAGACTGTAGTTCGTTGGGGGAGCAGCGGCTTTGCCACTGGCCAGGGCGACAAAATAGCAGTTCAATGAGCCGTCGCTGTTGGGGCAAGTTGAGAGTAGCGAACTGGAATGTTAGGACCGGTAAGCCCTTCTCAGTGCGGTGGTTTACCAGAGTTGCGGGCAGAGTGACATGCTCATCAACCAGTTCGAGATCGATGGTCTGCCCAGTCTGCAAGGCTGCAGGTAACGTGTCAGCCTTGGTAAGCTCAATTTCTGCCCCGACTTCAGAAATCATGGTGGTGGTGCCCCACGTAGACGTTTCAACACCGTTAACGGGGGGAAATTTGACATGGGCAATGCGCCGCAAGTTAAACCATTCGTAAGGACTGGGACGAGGCGCGTCGAGCAAAATAAGTAACGCTAGTCCCAGCATTAAGAGATTGTAGGAACTCCACAGCCAGCCGATACCCAAACCGCGC
>JBCCNE010000228.1:0-7368 GCA_039026015.1 Cyanobacteria bacterium P01_C01_bin.70
GAGTAATAAGTAAACAGCCCCCACTGAGTTTCAACCGGGGGCACCGTCCACAGCAGCACAAAGCAAATCGACAGGGGCACGGAACCAATCAGCATCCAGGGATAGCGACGTCCCAGAGGCGACTGGGTGCGATCGCTCAGCCACCCCACCAGCGGATCGTTGATGGCATCCCAAAGGCGGCCAAACATCAGGACGCCACCGGCAAGCACTGGGGTCATGCCGGCCACATCCGTAAAAAAATAGAGGACGAAAAAAGCAGACAAACTGGATGGTACTGCGGCTGCCAGCTCTCCGGTGCCGTACGCTAATTTGACTGAAAAGGGCAGAGACGGCAATTTCCGCAAAGTTTTGTTCTCCTGACTGCTGTTGATCACGATTTTTATGTGCTGTAAACACCATCGTGTCTCGAATTCAGGTACTTTGGCAACCGGCAGAATTCTATAGCGAGCAAATTTATAGACAATGGTCCTAAAAATTAGGCGCGACTGACAGGAACCTGGTCGTTCAGTTATGACCAAGATTGTAGGGCGGTGGTTTGACAGGGACTCGGTCCCTCGGCTTAGTTGGGAGCAGCGCGATCGCGCTATGAACGCCTGGTTTCAGATAGCCCATGTTGGCAGACGACTCGCGAGGAGTCGCGCATTAGCCCAACCCTACTTTCTGAATCGTTTTTTGATAGAGGCGCTGTAGTCGCAATTGCCAAATACGCTGCGGTGAAAGATTGGGAATATCGGCTGCATACTTCTCCACATGGTCAAAAAAGTGATTAATCGTAGTCAAGATTTGTCGCAGCCTGACCACAATTTTGTCTTCCCGATACGGATCAAAAAAGTCATGCGGCAGCGATTGAGCAGCAGAATTTTTGAGGGCTGCGAGAATACGATCGACATCATATTGGGTGGCATAGGTACCCACAGACTGACAGTTAAACCCAGGATCAAGGTAGTCAGCTAAAGCTCCATTGACGCTCGAAAAGATTTGGCAGCCGCAGGCCATGGCCTCCATCGGCGGCAGGCCAAACCCTTCGGTAACTTTATACTGTGCCCAATATTCGGCGGTGTCGTAAAGGTAGATCTTGCTGCGGTTAAACAGGCCCGCCAGATCCTCTACAAAGCGATCGAGCAGTACCACTTGGCAGTGGGGCTGCAGGGCTGGCACCAACTGCTGGAGCAGATATGTCGACGATTTGCGCCCCTGCACTAGGACATCAATGTCGCGGGGCAGACGGCGATCACTAAACTCTGGCGAAATCTGATTTGGCAGCCAAAAAATCGGCGAGCTGGGGCACTGTTGCCCCCAATAGCCCATCGTATTGCGGCTCACAGTCAGAATCGGCACGCGGCTGGGCAGTCGAAAGCCGTAACCAGCACTGTGGGCGTGGTAGATCACCGCATTATTCGTCAGCTTGTTGACCAGTTTGGGCACGTGAAAGCCCCAGCTCACCACAAAAATTGCGTTGCGGTTGTCCTGCTGGAGCACATCGTCTAAAAACGGCGTGTTGGGTTCGCGCCGCTCATAGGTAACCACGGTGGCGGCACAAACCTGGCGCGCCAGTTCCATCGTCTTCAATTCAGCAAACAGGCCGCCACAGGCAAATTTACCGTCTGTGCCCGGAAGCAAAAAGTAGAGCGATCGCATCGTGCCGTGTCCTCATGACGCCATGCCAGGATTTTATGGTGAAACCTCTGGGAAAAGGCAATCGCATTCAGCCCCAGCGGGGTCAGAGGCCTAAATCGAGTCGCCCCTTCTGCTCTGGAACACTGATGTTAGCCTAGGCGATCGCTAATTCAACAGTAAGCATAGACGTCGTCTAGGATGGGAAAGGTGGAAATTTGGATTGGCATGGCACGCTTTAGACAACCCTGGCAGGGCAACTGGCATCTCCAAAAACTGGGGCAGTATTTGCGACCGCACTGGCGGCAATCGGCCCTGGGCATTGTGGCCTTGCTGTTGGTCAATCTGTTAGGCGTGCAGATTCCGCTGCTGATTCGCGACGGCATTGATGAACTGCAGGTCACCTTTAGCTTTAACCGGGTGGCTTACTATGCGCTGATTGTGCTGGTGCTAGCTTCGATTATGTGGGGCATTCGCATGGCCTCGCGCACTTTACTTTTTGGAGTCGGGCGACAGGTTGAGTTTGACCTCAAGCAGCGCATTTTTGAGCATTTGCTGAGCATGGAGCCGAGCTATTTCGCCACGAATACCATTGGCGAGTTAATTAGTCGCGCCACCAGTGATGTGGATAACATTCGCCGCCTGCTGGGGTTTTCGGTGCTGAGTGTGGCCAACATGGTGTTTGCCTATGCCTTGACGATTCCCGTAATGCTGTCGCTAAGTGTGCGCCTGACGGTAGTAGCGTTAACGGTGTATCCGGTGATGCTAATTCTGGTGGGGCTGTTTAGCGAGCGCCTCCGCGACGAGCAGCTTCAGGTTCAGGAATCGACCTCCCGCCTGAGCGAACTGATTCAAGAAGACTTGAGCGGCATTTCTCTGATCAAAATTTACGCTCAAGAAGAAAACGAGCGGCGCGCCTTTGCTGAACTCAACGATGACCTGCTAGATGCCAACTTGAGGCTGGCGCGCACCCGCAATACCCTGTTTCCCCTACTGGGGGGGCTAGCGAGCCTGAGCCTGCTGCTGATTTTGGCTGTGGGAGCCGGGGCGATCGCCGATGGCGCGATCTCCGTTGGGGGCTTTGTAGCGATGGTGCTGTATGTGGAGCGGCTGGTGTTCCCCACTGCCCTGCTGGGCTTTACAATTACGGCCTATCAGCGCGGTGAGGTCAGTATCGACCGCGTGGAAGCGATTCTGATGAGCGAACCGAAAATTATCGATGCGCCCACTGCCCCGGCGCTGCCCAGTGGCCAAATCCAAGGACGCCTGGAAGCACGACATTTGAGCTTTGCCTATCCTGACAGCTCCACGCCCGCTTTAACAAACGTATCCTTCACGGTTCACCCCGGAGAGACGGTGGCAATCGTGGGGCCGATTGGGGCAGGCAAATCGACCCTGGCCAACGCCCTGCCGCGACTGTTGAATATCCTGCCGGGACAAATCTTCCTTGACGGTCAGGATATCACCAAGATTCCGCTCGCCGACTTACGCCGTGCGATCGCCTACGTGCCCCAAGAGAGCTTTCTCTTTAGCACGACTATCAACAACAACATTCGCTACGGGGAGCCCCTCGCTGAACTACCGGAAGTGCAATACGCCGCTAAGCTGGCGCAACTTGGCCCCGAAATCGATAACTTCCCCAAACGATACGAAACCATCGTGGGGGAACGCGGCATTACGCTATCAGGGGGGCAGCGCCAGCGATCGGCCCTGGCCCGTGCCCTAATGGTCGAAGCGCCAGTGGTGGTGCTCGATGACGCCCTCTCCAGCGTTGACAATCAAACCGCCACCGACATCCTGCAAAGTCTCAAAGCCGGAACCCAAAACCAGACGGTGCTGTTTATCTCTCACCAAATGGGGGTTGCCGCCCTGTCCGATCGCATCATCGTGATGAAGCAGGGTCACATTGTCCAAATGGGAACCCACGACGAGCTGGTGGGCCAACCGGGTTTATACCAAGAGCTGTGGGAGCAGCACAAGCTAGCAGAAGTGCTGCGCTGAGGAAATGAACGATGGTAAGAGAGCACTAAAACTCAGGAGCCACATAGCTCGCATAACCCTGCCCCTATAACGGTCTGCATTATCCGCCGTCGGCCACTATGAAGTTGCCCGCAGATAACCTTTGAATTGGCTGGGTGCATAGGTTCAGTTCCGAGGCCTTGGGAGACAAACGTCACTATCCTGGCAGAGCACCTTTGCGTAACGACATGCCGCCAGCTCAACTCTGACAGCGATGACCAGTGCCGATGGCAACTGGAATGATCCGAAAGGGACGCTGAGGATGAGCGCAGTTGGGTCTCTCTCAAAGACCTGGAGCGGCCTCTCGTCATCCCTATCCTGCCCACATTGCCAGGGATTTTCCTAGTACACCAACTTTCTAGAATCGGACTGCACTCCGCGTTTCGGCAAGATTCACTAACCCACCCCCTTTCAAAAGGAGAAAGCCAAATCCAGGTTTTGTAGAGCCTCTCTCCGCAAAGGAGCGGCAACAGCAGGGAATTTTCAATCCATCGGCTAGGATGCAGAACTGATATTAGATCAGCGGTTTCACCTATGTAAAACCACAGAAATAAATCGTATTTTTCACATTATCAGCAACTTGACAGTTTGAACATGCATTCTTCACCCTTAAATCTACTGAGACAACGTAGAAATGAGGAAATTATCACCAGCATAAATAAGTCATTTATATATTTTTATTCCGTATTTTATACCAGAAAAAAGTGAGATCAGCCTTTTATAAATCACAAGATTCTCAAGTTTTATAGGCTGCTATTTATGTTTTCTTAAATACATAAACCCTATGATCAATTTGTAAATCGCAAAACTCTGAGCACGCCATGACACTTCATCAAAAGCTTCTTTGTTCTATTGCATCTTTAGGCGCTTCAGCAGCTTGCTTGGCTGGTATGTCAACATCGGCATCAGCGATGAACTTTGTACCCCAACAGCAGGGTGAAATTAATGTGGGACTAGGTTGTTTAGAGTCCTGCATCACCGTAGATCCGATTTTTGAAAGCATCGTTTCTTTAGAAGATTCGACATCGGGCACGCAGAGTCGTCTGTTTGTTGATTACTTTGGTGATGGTGACAAGACAACAACCTACGGTAACGGTCAAAGTAAGGTCAAGTTCAAGACTAAAGATGCAGGTACTAACTCTACAGGATTTTGGTTCCGTCCATCTGAAAGACAAGTTTTAGGTCAAGATGACGCTGGCAACGACATCTTTGGCACTGAAGAGAAAGGTCAGCTAGAAGTCGGCACCTATTTGTTCAACTTTTCTCAAACTTTGGAAGAGTTGACTATTGACTTTTTTGACACGGAATCTTGGGATACTACTGGCGTCCTAGCGATCAATGGGCAAAGTCTTGACAACCCTGACTACGTCGCCAAGGGAAGAGACGGCAATGTCGCCTCTCAAACGTTTTATAACGTCACCTCCCTGGAGCTTAAGCTGGGATTTGATAAGGCGAAAGGCACTGGTGATGGCGTCAACTTCCGCATGAGCGGCGTACCCGCTCCCCAGAGCGTACCGGAGCCAGCCGCCGCCCTAGGTCTGCTAGCGATCGCCGGTCTCGGATTGGCTCGCAAGCAAAAGAGTGCCGCAGCCAACGACTAGAAACCTTTAGGGCCGATTGTCACTACTCTCAATCAGTTGCCATGCCGGGGGCCATTTGTGCCTCCGGCATTGGCGTGTAAAAGTCCATTACGTCGTCGAGCCCATCGGCGAGTTGGCAAGCCCAAGACTTGCCTGAAATTAGCCCCCTGCTTTCATAAGCAAGTAGAGCGTCGGTAAGAGCATGCCATCAAAAAGCATCTTGATCTGAGTAGCGTCAAGTTATTTTTCTCCACCAGGCAAGGAAGCGCAGTGCTACCAATCCGCTGCAATTCTGGCTGGTTGCTTCTTTTTCGGACTTTCTTTAATGGGGCACTGCATGCCGCTAGCCTGAAAAACGGTTGATGTTGGCGATCGCTCTGCTAGCACATCATCTAGCAGAACAGTAAAAAGACCATCGAAAGTTTCCGATTCTAGCTGCTTATATGACTGGTCAGCGTACGCGAAAATGCCTTGCACACGTTTATTCATTTCGCGCCTGATTTCAGCCTGCGTCAGACGAGACGACTGCATTTTGGCATTGAGCCCGGCTTCAATAGCCTGCACTTGCTCTATTGAGCCTAAGTTTTGTAGGCCCGCGTCGCTTAAATGTTCTCGCAATAAAAATGACAGCAGATTGGCTTGCTCTACAACCTGCACGGGCACTAGCTTCATGGCCTCATCTCCACAAGCCGCCTCAGTACTCTCGGCGACGAGTTTTCTAAATAGGGTCGGATCGAAGCCATCTCTCTCAGCAATTATTTGGATCTCTGAGTCAGCCGTATCCACAGGAGCTTCCAGTGGACTATATTCTAGCGGCGGTAGGGTTGACTCATTGGCAACGAGGATTTCAGAGAGACTTAGAGAGCGCGAATCAGCTTGCTCGTTCCAAGATGAAACGACGCATCCAGCCATGTAAGCGGCTGTGAATACGGTCAACAGATAGACATGGCAATATCGTTTCATATGTCCTCTTGATCAAATACCAGAGACCGAAAATAGTTCACACGTATTATATTATGGTTCATATGAATTACAATACCCTGATTGAATACGTGCCCGTAGCTGCAAGAAACCACAATTGACATCTTGAAAATACGTGAAGCTTGATTTGTATGTATTTCAGAACTTAGTCATAGGAAAGCGATCGCAATTGTCGCAATAAAGCTTTAAATAAATAGTTCATATGAACTATTTAGCGCTACGATTGGAAATTGTTCGAGTAAAGGTTGCCATGTCCGTTAAGAAACCAATGAGCATTCGGCTCCCAGAGCCCCTTGCAGATGAACTCAAGGCCAAGGCTTTCGAAGAAGGGGTGTCGGTCACTGAGATGATTAATCGCTTTACTCGCTTGGGGCTGCGATTTGGGGCAGACGAGCGACTGCCGTTTATTGGATTTCCCGAAGGCAACGGCAATGGTCATGGTCACGGCTCCAGCCATGCGCCTAAGCCGGTGCATGAGCAGAGCAACGGTTATCCCTCGACACAATTGCTGTTGGCTGCCGAGAGTCCTGAGCCTGATGGCCCGGTGGATGAGCAGAGAAAGTTTTTGACTGATTTCGAAAACTTCATCGTGATTTTGGAAGCTTCTATGAGTTTTTTGACCGATGAACGCAACCGTGAACGCGTCGTTGAGACCATCGGTGAGTTGGCAAAACTCAAGACTCTTCTGAAATTAGACCCCTACTTTCGTAAATAAGCAGAGCATTGTTAATACTAATTTGGGGCGCGTCATCCTTTAATGCTAGAAGCCTTGAAGGATGTATTACCCACCCGCTTCAACTCCATCAGCTAGAGGCGGCCTCACTTGCTGCCGCAGCATCGGATTAGCTAGTGATCATAGCCTTCTGGGAAAAAGACCAAGATACGTAAGTCGCAACTCAACGATGAAGGCTGAATCGATGATACAAATTCGACCGGCAACAGGCGCAGATTTGCCAGCCTTGGCAACCCTATTTTATGAAACGGTGATGACCCACGGCTCAGCCCACTATACCGAGGCGCAAACCTCTGCTTGGGCCGCTTCGGCGCTGGATGCCGAACGATTTCAGACATTCATTTTCGGCGGGCAAACCTATGTGGCAGAGATGGCGACCGATATCGTCGGCTTTGGCGGGTTGAGAGCAGACGGCTATATTGCCTCGCTTTATGTGCGCCA
>JBCCNE010000229.1:0-7364 GCA_039026015.1 Cyanobacteria bacterium P01_C01_bin.70
ACGGACGGCCCAGAGTCGGCAGCAGTTTTTCGCCAACCACCAGCTCCATGCCCTTGCCGCCGCCGAACAAGTTACGGCGCTACGGCTGCTGGAAATGCAGCACCATGCGCTATTGATGTACACCAGTTGCGGCTGGTTCTTTGATGAAGTCTCACGGCCCGAAGGCACGCAAATTTTGCGCTATGCGGCAAGAGCGATCGAGCTGGCCGGGGAAGTGAGTGGCGTTGAGTTGGAAACGGCCTTTATTGAACGGTTAGAGCCTGGCATCAGCAATGTTCCTCAGTTTCAAAATGCCGCAGGGGTGTATCGGCAGTTGGCGATCCCCTCGCAGGTCAGCCTGGAGCAGGTGGTCGCTCACTACGCCATCAGTTCGCTGTTTACGCCCTATCAGACGGAACAGCGACTATACTGCTACACCATTTATCAGCACGACTACCAGATCCAGCACATGGGCCCGCTATCTCTGGCAGTGGGCCGTTTAGACGTAATTTCCGATGTGATTGGCGATCGCTCTGATTTGAGCTTCGTTGTGCTGCACTTAGGCGGCTGGGATTTTCACTGCAGCGTCAGTGGCTTCCGACGGCGGCTAGACTATCAGCGGGCTAAAGAGTCAGTACTAGCGGCCTTTACCAGCGGCAGTGCGGCTCAGGTCATCCTCGCGATGAACGCCGCGTTTGGCGATCATGCTTACAACTTGCAAACCTTGTTCACTGAGGAGCGACATCGCATTATGCAGCTCCTTAGCCGAGACACTCTGCAGCGATTGGATCAGCTCTACAGCCAGGTTTATCGCAACAATTACAGTTTGATCAAAGCCTTTCAGCGAGACCGACTATCGGTACCCCAAGAGCTGCAGGTGGCTGCCGAAGTTGCCATTCGCCAGCGCGCTTTAGAAAGCCTGAAGCTGCTAGAGCAGGAGACTGGTGACTTTAACGGCGAGCCGCTGTGTCGAGGTACAGTTCATCTGATGCAGCTAGAGTCCATCGCCCAGGAAGCGCAGCAGTTCCACTGTGACTGTGCGATCCCCGAAGGCCAGCGCATTCTAGAAGGCATCATTTGGCGATCGCTGCGGCACTTTCTGAGCACGCCCCGTCCCGAACATCTCGTGGCTGACGTGGAATGGCTGCGCCGCTTAATTGCACTGGGGCATAACCTGGGCGGCATTTCCCTGGTGCGATCGCAAGAGCTGTACTGGCATCACATGATCGAGTGGCTCAATTTCCTGCGTCTGCAGGAACCGGCTCTGGCTCTGGCCCTACTTAAGCCATTGTTGAAATTGGGGCAATCCCTAGCGATTGATCCCCATGCGCTGCTGGTTCACGAAGCCGATCTGCGCCAGCTTACGGCTAGTGACTAGCAGAGGCGATCGCACCACTCGATCCAGCAACGCTCTGATAGGGATAGCTAGCGGCTGTCATCATTTAGCTAATCCAATGCTTTGGCAGCTAGGGTTGCCGTCCCTAGCCTGAATGATGCAACAAATCGACGCTCCCCCCGCTGCCGCCCCCTCCTGTTGTTAGCAAAGCCAGGCCCGGAGAGCTTTGGGAGGCTTTGCACTGGCTGTGCGAGATTCAATGTCGGTTAAAGCCTCGGCATCGAGAGCCTGAAAGGCCCGAGCGGCGGCAACATTTTCTTCCAGTTGAGACAGGGGCTCGGCGGCGGATGCAGGTATGTACTTCGCTTGGAGAGAGGGGCATAGCCCATCGCCTCCGGCATCCCTGAGAAGACGCTCGGCGGCAATAACCGACCGTAAGCTGGAAATTTCACGACGATAATGCCTACCTGCTGCTGCCAAGCGACGGGTAGCACGGTGGTTTATCGACAATGCGCGACTTTTGCGAGGCTTACGAGACGGTGTCGCTTAGCAAGCGTCATTGAGCGGTTGGCAAAAACAGGGGTCAAACTAATCGCATCGAACAGTTTAATTGCACACTGCGGCAGCAGGTCTCGAGATTAATCCGCAAGACGTTGTCCCTCTCCAAGAAGCGAAAATATCATATTGACGCAATCTGATATTCCATTTACCACTACAACGCATTCTTAGAGCTTTAGGGCGACCACTTGATGAAGCTTTCCTGATCCTAAAAACTTTCCCTGTAAATATACGCAGGGGAGCGCTTTTCAGAAAAATAGTCTTTGTCTAAAAGAAAATTCAATAATGAGGCTAAGCAAAAGAATAGTATCTTTGCCGCTCATATTTTTGCCCATAATGAGGTTATCAAAAGATTGCCTCTCGTTTATTTGCTTAAATTGAATACTTTGGAACCTATATTAAGGTACGTTCGTCTATCGATTTGCGACAGAATAATTGTCCCTCGAGTTTCGTTGAATTTCTAACCCTTCACTGTAGCGAGCGCGATGAGATATACAGGTGCGCAGTAGGTTTTTCACATAGATAAACCTGTCCTACGAAATTGACAATTAAGCTGTCCATCACCAGAACTTGATGAAATACAGGACGTTAACATAATTACTCGCTAACGCATCAATTCTGAATTCTCCTTCAGCAATTTTTAGAAATGAAGACGAGAATAATCCATGTTTAGTCATCTAAAAAACATTAAAAATCGGGCCTTACTAGCTCTTGAAACTGCTCAGATAGCCGCAGAAAAAATTATAATCACGATAAAAGTTGACTAATGATGCTAGTTGACTTCAGGAACAAGTCTACCGTCTTTAAAGATATTTTAGCTTGTCAAGCTTCATTACTCTCTCTATGGGTGTGTCGATTGTGATCTAACTCGACGGGATTGTCTTGCTACTACCTTTTAGCTTATGAAAAAGACTAGAAAAAGTAGGAGTATATTCGATAGATGCAAGCGCATCTTTGTGACTTTTATCATAGGAATTTTGGTTGTTTTTCCGTACACATTTAAATACTTAAATCACAATAAAGAACCTTATCCAGCTATTATTTTTCCCGCTGGAGCCAGCAGAGTTGAAACAAACAATGATGTTTTCGAGTTTAAAACTACTGGCGTTTACTGCAACGACTTAAAGACTGGGAAATTGGAAAGGCAAGATATTGCAAGCTTTATGTATCCTATTCCATCCAGGTATTTTTCCGGTATTTTAGCCAACGGATTTGGCCTAGATACCAGCCAAGAAGTAAAAGTGGAATTCAGAAAAAATATCTTTCCAAGTTTTACATATTCCAAGCCACCGACTGCTTCTTTAAATACTGAAAATGTCAAACAAACAAAGAATTGGCTAAAAGAACGACTTTCTAATCAGGGGTGTACAGAAGACTTCTTTGTGGTAAGGCGAGAGCTGAATTCTGTCAACATTAAATCCAAGATGATTTCTGAAGTGGAAGTTATTGATGAGGAGCGCTACGATTTATGAATTTTATAAACAGTCTTATAATATCCACTGACAAGCTCATCGGCATACTGCTCACTAGAATTCAGAAGTCAACAGCAACTCCGGCTTGGCACAGCTCAATTTTCCGCATACTTTTCGGCACCTACTTTCTAACTTTTGGCTTAGCTAGTTTTGGATGGATTTCTGAAGCTCCAGGCAGTTTTTTTGATCCACCGTTTTTTAGCTTGGCTAGACTGGCGCCAGGTTTTCCGCCTCCTGTGGTGTTCTTCACTTTGGATATACTAGTTGCTCTGCTGATGGTGCTTGTCACGATAGGGGTTCGTGCAAGAATTTCAGGTTCGGCTCTAGTAATTGTCTATTTTATTGGGCGATCGTTTCAGTATAGCTTTGGCAAAATCGACCACGACGTCATGATATGGGCCACATTGCTGTGCATGTCATTTTCCAACTGGGGAACTCAAAATGCCTTAGTTCCTGATAAACCGCTGCGTTCTCACTCAAACGCCATTGCAGTTTTGGCATGTATTCTGTCGTTTGGCATGTTTACAGCAGGGTATGAAAAGTATCAAAACTGGCTGGATTTTGATCTCGGCACAAATGGTGTTTTAAGTTGGTTTTATCCAGGATATTTTAATCTTGACAGCCAATTTCTTATGGCTGACCTTGTTTTTAAAATTCCTTTTTGGCTCCTAGAGTTAATGGATTATTCTGCCGTTTTACTGGAGCTCACGCCTTTTTTATGTCTAATAGCTGGAGCGCGATTCTGGAAAGCCTGGCTATTAACAGCTTGCATGTTTCATTTAGCTAATCTCTTGATCTTGAATATTCCGTTTGGTCACCATATTCCAGTTTACTGTTGTTTTTTCTTGTGCCCGCTCTTACAAGAGGAAAAGATCAGAAATAATATCTGGTTTATAAAATTTGTTAGATCCATTATAGTTTTCGCTATTCTGATTGGAATCACGCACATTGCGTTTCGATTAAGCGGAAACGGGGTCATATCATTCCTTAAGCCCACAATGAGGAACACATTCTCTCTCTTGATTGACGCTGTCACTTGGACTGCTCTGCTTATTTTAGGAAGCGTTAGTTTATGGTCACATCGTGATAAAGAGTATGTCCAATCTATCTATCGAAGTTCATAAGGGCAGACAGCTAATTTGAAGGCATATCAATTTGTTTTATAGTACTTCGCTTTGGTTCACGTCTCGCTCGTCAGCAAGATGCCCGCGCTAAATGCCTCAATGAATTGATAAATTTGGCATGCTCTCGGCTGATTTGCTGTATTAATTGCTTGAAATATTTGATTGTGAGATAAAAAGCGAAATCTGCATGGTTTGATTTATTTTCAGGAAAAATATGCTGAAACCTAAGAATATCAATTCAGGAAATGTGAATACTCACAAAAGCACAGGATTCAACTCAGAGCCCGTCATCCTGTTTGATGGAGTTTGTAATCTCTGTGATGGGTTTGTGAACTTTGTACTCGATCGCGATCGCAAGCAGCACCTTTATTTTGCCTCACAGCAATCGGCAGCAGGACAGGAAATTTTGAGAGGCTTAGGAATCTCATCTCAACCTGAAACGATTATTTTTGTAAGCCGAGGCAGATACTACGCTCACTCTACGGCAGTGCTGATGATATTTCGGCATCTCAATGGGCTATGGTCTCTGCTTTATTACTTTAAGTTTATTCCGCCCTTTATCCGTGACTACATATATCGATGGGTGGCACGTAACCGTTATCGATGGTTTGGTCAACGTACCACCTGCCGAATGCCGAGTCCCGAACTCAAAAAGCGTTTTTTAGACTAAAAATTTGAACCGCAGCGTTTCTATTTTAATTTTTTGATTGACCGTTTTAGTCAATTAATTGCCCCTTGCGTAAACGCCTAATGACTGGCTGAGCAACTGGAGCACGTTTATCCAGAGCTGAATAGCTAACCAGGTAGTTTTTTCGATTTTAGAATTGGCGTGATTTCACCAACATAGTTTGCTTTAAAGCCTATTATTCTGACCTTAGTTTTCTGTCCAAGAATTAAAAGTTGACGCACTACTGGTGGAACAGGGATTAGAGGCGGCACTGCAGCGTCAGCGCCAGACAAGTCCTTCCCGCTCCCCAGTCTGTGATGGCGCAGCCGAGGCGAAACTGATTGCATTGCGCTGCGGGGAATTGTCTGCCGGTTACGCCCGTTGGACGCCACGATTGCCGACGGAAAAGCGATGGAGCAAGAGATTTTCCCGATTATTTGAAAATTAACAGGGCACTAAAATAGGCGATCGCACTATTCAAGCCGACAATAAATAGGCTAGTGGGGATGGCTAGGTGCCAAAGGTGCGATCGCCCGCATCTCCCAGCCCCGGCACGATGTAGCCGTTCTCATTCAACCCTTCATCAATGATGGCGGTATAAATATTTAGGGCTGGATAGGCTTCGGCCAGCTTCTTGAGGGCGACGGGGGCTGCCACAATCGAGACAATCCGCACATATTCTGGCTGCACGCCCCGTGCGGTAAGGTCAGCCATCGCCGTCATCATCGTGCCCCCCGTCGCCAACATTGGTTCGCTAATCAGCACTCGGGTTTCGGGAGCCAAGGTCTCCGGCAGCTTATTGAGATAGCAACTGGCCGCCAAAGTTTCTTCATTGCGGACGTAGCCGACATGATAGACCGAGGCCAAAGGCAGCACCGACTGTGCCCCTTCCATCAGGGCCAGCCCCGCCCGCAAGATTGGCACAATAATCATCGGCACTTCTGGATTGACAAAGGTCGCCTGACACGGAGCCAGCGGCGTTTCCACTTGGGTGTCAAAGGTGGGCAACCATTCACGAGCGGCTTCATAGGTGAGCCATCGTCCCAGCTCGGTCATGGCATTGCGGAAAAGGGCCGAGGGCGTGTTGACATCGCGGGCAACGCCCAACCAGTGTTTAACCAAGGGATGGGGAGGCACAAAGACGCGGAGTTGAAGGGCCATAAATCTGCTGCGGCAAATGGTCTGGATTATCATACTGCGTGGATGGGCGATGCGATGACAGGAAGACACCAAATAGGCGATTCTAGGTACTGAGAGCCTGTCGAAACTGCGAGATCGCTTCAATGCCATCTGCCCCCGCCCCGAAAACTGTTCCCCGCTGGCCCGCCGGCAGCCACTTTGATGTGATTGTGATTGGTGCTGGCATTGGGGGGCTCGTCACGGCTACCCAGCTAGCAGCAAAAGGTGCTCGACCGCTGGTGCTAGAGCGCTACCTGATTCCCGGCGGCAGTGCCGGCTATTTTGAACGGGACGGCTACCGCTTTGACGTGGGCGCGTCGATGATTTTTGGCTTTGGGCAACAGGGCACCACGAATCTGCTGACGCGCGCCCTGGCAGCCGTCGGGCAGCAAATCGACACGATTCCCGATCCGGTGCAGGTGCACTATCGGTTGCCTAATGGCCTGTCAGTGCGGGTGCATCGCGACTACGAGGCGTTTTTGGCAGAACTGGGCGATCGCTTTCCCCATGAGCGCTCCGGCATTCGCCGCTTTTACGACACTTGCTGGGGCGTGTTTGACTGTCTGAACGAGATCGAGCTGCTTTCCCTCGAGGAACCGCGCTACGTGGCTCGGGTCTTTGCACAACATCCCTTAGCCTGTCTGGGCTTGGCCCGTTATCTTCCGGCCAATGTAGGGAGCTTGGCTCGGCGCTATTTGCGCGATCCGGAGCTGCTGCGCCTGATTGATATGGAATGCTACTGCTGGTCGGTGGTGCCTGCTGCTAAAACGCCTCTCATCAATGCGGGCATGGTGTTTAGCGATCGCCACTACGGCGGCGTTAACTATCCCCAAGGTGGCGTCGGACGCATTGCCGAAAAACTGGCTCAGGGGCTTATCGCAGCTGGCGGCTATATCCAATATCGCTCACAAGTTAAACGCATCGTGACCGAAGGGGGACGGGCGATTGGCGTCGAACTGGCCAACGGGCGACGCTATACGGGCGATCGCATCGTCTCGAACGCTACCCGCTGGGATACCTTCCAAACTCTGCTGGAGGCGCCCTTGCCG
>JBCCNE010000230.1:0-7359 GCA_039026015.1 Cyanobacteria bacterium P01_C01_bin.70
CAAGCATGTGGTTCAGGTCGAACTCGTCATTGCTACTGCGCTTACTGCTGTCGGTCGGAAGCTAATTATTCTCGATTTAGAAAGTGTCTCAGGCGTCAGTCTCATCGGACTGGCGATCGCGATTTTTGCCTTAGCTATCAGTTATCTCATCGTGCGATCCGTGCATCGCTAGCAGCTACTCTTTATCTACGGTAGTCAAAATCATCACCCTCATAACGTTAACTACAGTTGCCATGAAGATTAACTTCAGGTAAATTCGCATAGCTTTACATGTGACATGAGGAATATACCGATGAGTATTTCAATGTTTTCCGCTAAAGCGTTGACGATTGCTGGTGTTTTGGGATTTGGCGTAAACATGCCAGGGATCGCAAGCAACCACGGTTCTGTTGACGTAAAAGACGAAGCGATTGAAACCGAAATCGAAACGCTCGAACTGCAAACAGACACGGTTGAGCCGGAAATTGAGTTTGTTGAGCCGGAGTCAGAATTCACTGAACCGGAAATTGAATTTGTCGAACCGGAAGTCGAATCTACTGAACTGGAACTAGAATCCGTTGATAATCTCGAAGTCGAATCCACTGAACCGGAGATTGAATTTGTTGAACCGGCAGTTGATGCCATTGAATCTGAACTAGAAACTGCTGAACCGACAGTTGAGACTGTTGATTCGGAAGCAGAAGACCTTGAACCCGAAGGCGCAGCCGTTGACCTCGAAACTGCTGAGCCGGAAGCCGATGCTACCGAGTCAGAAGTGGAGGCCATCGAGGCGGACGAGGAGACTGCAGAGCCGAAAGCCGACAAGCTGATATCGCAAGCGGAGGATGAGGTTGAGCCGGTTGCCTCCATCGGCGAAATTGTCGGTAGCGTGAGTGAATTTAGCACTCTGGACACTGCGGTTGCCGCTGCCGGGCTTGGCGAAGCCTTAACAGGAGACGGCCCACTTACCGTGATTGCGCCTACCGACAATGCTTTTGCTGCGCTTCCCGACGGTGTGTTGGATGCTCTGCTGCTGCCCGAAAATCAAGACTTGCTGACTGACGTGCTGACCTATCACGTTATTCCCGGTGAAGTCGCCTCCGACGATCTTGAAACCGGCATGGTGGCCACGCTAAACGGTGACGAACTGGATTTCACCGTGGATGACGACATGGCTTTAGTCGACAGCATTCCCATCGTGGGCTTTGACGTTCCGGCAACCAATGGCTTGATTCATATTATTGAAGACGGGGTTCTCGTTCCCGAGGGCGTCGTCACTGAGTTGGAATCTCGTCTGGCTGATGCTGAAGCGGACATGCCTGCAGAAGATCTGCCTGTAGAGGAAGAGCCAGCGATCGTTGAAGAAGAGGCCGCTGAACCTGAAACTGTCGAGCCAGCAGCGCCCGCAGAACCAGTTCGGGGCCTTTGGTAAGATGGTGGCAACAGGGTTAAAGACTGTTGCAGAGCCTCTTTGAGCGGGTGGGGAGTGAGTGGATGAACGCGCAGAAATATCCGGTTGGCTGGCTGTCAACCGTCGTTGCATTGTTGGGTGCCTCAGTAGCGGTACCGGCAGCCCAAGCCGAAGTGGTTGCGGCTCTTCCACCTCCAGTCCCCATTGAACTGGACTACGTACCTGACCGCACGCCCACTGCTGACCACGATGCCTACGCACTTGGCCGAAGTGGTGACCATTTGCCAGACCACATTGCCCAAGCTAGCCGCATCGTACTGCGGTTGGGTGAGCGGCGGGTATACGTTTACGACGATGAGCAAATGCTCGATAGCTTTCCAGTGGCGATCGGTGCGCCTGGCACTCCCACCCCTACAGGACAGTTTGAAATCTTTCAGATGGTTGAAGACCCCGTTTGGCAAAGCCCCTGGACGGGAGAAATCTTTGAGCCCGGTGCCAACAGTGCGCTCGGTCTCCGATGGATTGGTTTTGCTGAAATGTCCAACGGCATTATCGGGTTCCACGGCACGCCAACGGTATCTTCCATTGGCCAAGCGGCTTCTAACGGCTGTGTGCGGTTGAGTAATGAAGACGTGTTAGCTCTGTTCAGCTACGTGCGCATTGGCATGGTAGTCGCGGTTGAGCCTTAGCCATGAGTCAACGTTTGAGCTTGCAGGCGGTCAGTTGCTGGCAATCTTTTCCCAGTCGAGTTTGGCACAGTCTGTGGCTGGCTGGGCTGGTGAATATTGCTGGTCTCGGTTGGTTCGCCGCCGCAACTCAGCCGGTTGATGTGGCTGACATTGCCGTTACCCGAGCGATCGCACCGCTGCCTCTATCGCTTACGGTTCACGACCCAGAACCATTTCTGCCGGTTGCCAGCCAGCAAATTTCTCTGCTGGTGCTCAAGTTATCAGAACGGCGGCTGTATGGATATCAGGGCGATCGCCTCGTAGCTACTTATCCAGTGGCTGTGGGCCGTGATGAGTGGGAAACGCCGACCGGAGAGTTCACCGTCTTTCAGCGACAGCAGCACCCTGCGTGGGAGCATCCATTCACTGGGGAGATTGTGCCTCCCGGATCAGACAACCCTCTAGGTGCTCGCTGGATCGGCTTTTGGACGGATGGCGTTAACGCTATTGGCTTTCATGGCACGCCAGACGGACATTTAATTGGCCAGGCGGTGTCTCACGGCTGCGTGCGTCTGCATGATGCTGACGTGATAGAGCTTTATGGGCGCGTTCGGCTGGGCACCCGCGTCATTGTGCAGCCCTGAAGCGATGGGGCATGTCCTGAGAGGTTGAGCCATGTTCCTGACGCTCGTTTAAAGGCCTTGGGCCGTCAACTTTTTAAGTCCGCATCCGCATTCTATAGGGCTTTGCCCGCAGCATATTGCGCATTTTACTCTTAGGCTGGCAGTGCTCAGACAATTAGCGGCGTTTGGCATAGCCTGTCTTATGGGCCTAGGCAGCTTGGCCAGTCCTAAATTAGCCAGCGACAACTTGGTTGCGACCCTTGTTTTTGGCCTGATAGAGATTTTGGTCGGCGGCAACCATCAGGTCTGGAATCGTTGAGCCCGCCTGCTGATCGCTGATGCCAATGCTAAGGGTAATGGTCAACTCTGGGTGAACGGTGGTCCAGTGATAGTCTGCGATCGCAAATCGTAATCTCTCTCCTAATGGCTCTGCCTGTTTGAGATCGGTGTCTGGGAGCACGACGGCAAATTCTTCACCCCCTAGGCGAGCGACCAGATCCAGGCTACGAGTCTCGGTCATGAGGACTTTCGAGACCTTCTGCAAGACTAAATCACCAACCTGATGAGAAAACTGGTCATTGACCTGTTTAAAGTGGTCAAGGTCGCAAATCATCAGACACAGCGACTGGCCGTGACGTTGAGCATGATTGAGTAATAGCCTCGATTGATAATTGAAGAATCGGCGGTTGTGCAGTTGGGTTAGCTCATCCCGCAGGCTCAGTTCTTGCACGGCTTCAATTTCTTGATGCAGCAGCGTCAACGTGCTCTGGGTCTGGGCGAGCAACGTGCCAAGCTCATCAGGATAGGTGGTTGGGAGACGGGGCAGTTGATGACTTTTGACGTAGTTTTCCATTGCTGCAATCGCCGCCTGCACGGGCTCTGTATAGGCCTGCAGCGCCGATAGAGTGACGACCGTGCCCAGCAAAGTGGAGAACAAGATAATGACGAGCGCGGTTATCTTGGCCTGTTGACTCCAGGCTCCATGACTCAGTAGAAAGCCTATAAGTATGAGCAGTGGAATATGGGTGCCAATAAATGCGATCGCTAAAATCCGCCGACTAAAGTGAATTGGCCCTGGCAAGCGAGCCAGCAGTTGATAGAGGCGGAGTGGGGAGGTGGTCATGAACACACGTGCTAATCCTAGGGGGCTGCCACCCGATTGGGTGGGGGATGCAGTCGTGAAAGTCGCAATCTTGTCAGGCGTCAACTCGGTTCGAATCTCGGGGTGATTGCTGTTCCTGCTAGGGTAGACGGGTTGTCAACGGGTCGCGGCAGACTGTGGCAAGGGCGGTGACTGTTATAGCCAGTCGCCAGTATGCAGCCTAAGGCTCGTACGATGTCGGTGTCAGAGCTGACAATGCATGCCACTAATGGGGGAGCAAAATCACCTCGACTAATTGGCGATCGCCCTTTGGCATCGCAGTCAGCAGCGCTAGCAAGTTTGACGAATCAGGAATGATAAGGTGCCCTTCGAGGTTAAAGTCAAAATCTTTAGAAGATTTCAGCCCCAACTTTTCTAACCAGTGCAGTGCAATATACTGGGCGACTTTCAGCAGGCTTAATTCTGGCTCAAGGTAGTCATGATGCCTTAAAACCCATTCAGAGATTTCTGGCTCTTGCTTGAGCAGCGCATAGACCGCCTTGAATAACACTTCTTGAATATGCTGAGGACTAAGCAGTAATGAAAGAGAATGCTTCAGCGATTGCAGGGCGGCGTGCTCTTGCTCTCGCAGCACCTCTATCGTCGCCCGCTGGAAATTTTCGTAGTCAGCAACAGCCGGGCTATCTGGCCAAATGTCTTGCTTCGGATCGACCTCAAGCGCAATGCTTAAGGTGCCTTCGGGTGTCAAATCTCCAATTAAATCAATAAGATCAATGTTCATCAATTCGAAATTCATAGACTCACAATTGAATAAACATTGTTGAACCGAGGGAGAATACAAAGCGACAGTTTGGACTGCCAAGATACAGCGAAAATAAAGCTAATGCTCTTCACAAGACTAGCTTAAAAGATAATTATAAAATTTTTATAAATTTTCTCTAAGGCCTGATTAATTAAGTCCTTAGTATTTTTCCGGTAGAGACAGCGATCAGCGCCAAAGGTTGCCGCGAGCGCGGCAACCTAATTGAGCAGATTTTTTCAGCTAAGGCGCGATCGCACTTTGACAGGGCTGATAGCCGGATGGCACAGGTGGGTTCTGCAATCTTCAGCTGGCTTTGTGACGAAAGCTTAGCATCGTGAGGGGAGCGGAAAGTGCTGCCGTTAGGGAATTGGACAAGCTGATAGGTGAGGCGAGGAGGAGTTCAAAGTTACCCCACTCACAGCATGGTCTTCCCATAAACGCGATGAGCCGAATTCTGGCCCTGTACCCCATCTGCCCTGGTACGGTGCCTGACTGACGTTTCTCGTGCGTTTTCTGATGGCGTTGTTTTGCGTCGAAACGGCCAACCTGGATAAACTGGCATCGGTATTTGCCAAGCGCATGCAGAGTGCTGCTAATCATAAACGTCTGACGCGCTGCTTTGGTGGCTTTACCCTCAATTACGACACCTTGGCTCGGGCGGTTGTCATCAGCTGGAGCCCAAGGCTGTCGATACTTGAAGTAATTGGTTTATCAATATTCAAAGTCAGGATTCCGTTATTTTGAGCAAGTTAAAAACGTGAGGAATTTAAAGATTAATGAAGCAGTCCTGGAGGCAAGGCTTGACGATTGGATTGAGCGTGGTCTGTGTGCTGATGGCGGGCCTGCTGATGCCTAGCTGGGGGCGATCGCCTGTGTCCGCTCATGTCTCGACGGGGACTGGAGGAGCCGTTGCCAGCGTTGACGAACGGGCCACCCAAATTGGGCTAGCGGTTTTGCAAAGTGGCGGCAATGCCGTCGATGCTGCTGTGGCAACCGCTGCTGCCGTTGGCGTGACGGATCCATTTTCGGCGGGCATTGGCGGGGGTGGTTTTATGCTGATCTATCAGCCCGATCGTGGCACAGTTGTCACCCTCGATGGGCGCGAAACGGCCCCGGCAGCGACGACGCCTGATTTGTTTCAAGATCCTGACAGTGAGACCGGCAACAATCTGCCTTTCTTCCCGAATCGCATTAGCAGTGGACTGGCGGTGGGTGTGCCAGGAACTCCCCTGAACTGGGCGACGGCCTTGGAACGTTACGGCACGCAATCGCTAGCCGCGGTGCTGAATCCGGCGATCGCCCTGGCTGAGTCAGGATTTACCGTTGATGCCACCTTTGCCGCCCAAATTGCCCAAAATCAGGAGCGATTTGCCGCATTCACCAGTACGCGAGAGCTGTATCTGCCGGACGGGCAGGTGCCGACAGTCGGCAGCTTATTTCTCAATCCCTCGCTCGGAGAGGCTTATCGGCGGTTAGCTACTCACGGCGCCAATGATTTTTATCGAGGCGAGATGGCCCAAGCCATCGCACAAACGGTGCAGTTTCCCCCAGTGGTTGATGTGCCGCCCTTTAAAGTGTGGCCAGGACGATTAACCACAGCCGATCTTGATCGCTACGGTGTCCGGGTACGCCCGCCGCTTGAAATTACCTATCGAGACCATCGCCTGTTTGGCATGGGATTGCCCAGCAGCGGCGGTATCACCGTTGCCCAAACCTTGAAGCTGCTGGAAGTCTTTGACCTGAGCGAGATGGAGCGGGCCGAGGCGCTACACTGGCTGATCGAAGCGGAGCGGTTGGCTTTTAGCGATCGCAATGCTTACCTTGGCGATCCAGAGTATGTCGATGTGCCCCTAGCCGGACTGCTGAATGCTGACTACCTGGCCGGGCGGCGATCGCAATTGCCCCCTCAAGCGCCCCCCAATGAAGCCGATTTTCGGGCGATTGCGGGAAACCCTTTGCCTTATCAGCAGGATCCGAGTCCGAGTTTGACCACGCTGCCTGTGGTCTCTCAAACTGCTGAAGTGGGCGGGCTCTCGACGACTCATATCACCGTCGTTGACGCCAACGGCATGGCGGTGGCCTATACCCTCACGCTAGAGTCCACAGGCGGTTCAGGCATGGTCGTACCGGGGTATGGCTTTATTTTGAATAATGAGCTGACGGACTTTAATCCCGATGCGCCGCATCCCAATGTGCCAGAACCCGGCAAACGTCCGCGCAGCAGCATTGCCCCCACGATTGCCCTGGCCCCAGATGGCAGCTTGCTGGCGTTCGGTTCTCCAGGGGGCTCTACCATCATTACGACCGTGCTGAATATTGCAGTCAATATGATTGACTTCGACATGGACTTGGAGGCGGCGATCTCCGCCCCGCGCCTATCTCAACGCAACAGTGGCACCACCTTGGTTGATCAGGCGTTTGCGACAACCGATATCGGCTCTGATCTATTATCTAAGGGACATCAATTGAATTCAGTGGAGGAAATCGGAGCTGCAACCGGCATCCTTGTCAAGCCTGATGGCACTATGCTAGCGGTAGCAGAACCCGTCCGACGCGGTGGCGGCAGTGCTCTAACCCTTCCGTAGCAGGCTTTTTCTGTCGGCCGAGATAATTTTTAAAGAAATGTTGCAAACTTTTTGAAAAATGGTTTACATTTATATCCAGAGGTTTTCTAAGCCTCGCATTCCCTTGAAGCAATATGAGGTTTCTATCATGGAAGAGCAAGGTAAGTTTGGTTTCACTGAGTTTGCAGAAAACTGGAATGGTCGCTTGGC
>JBCCNE010000231.1:0-7350 GCA_039026015.1 Cyanobacteria bacterium P01_C01_bin.70
CCAAAGCATCTAAATAACGATTGACATCCTGCAGTTGATGGGGATGAATTCCTAAAAACTGTTCAAAAAGATAAAAATCTTGAAATATAGCGGAAAATAATTGTCGATATTCTTCTCGATTTTGGTCATTGACGACCCCATCATCCACTGAAATTCTGCCGTCATCTGGAATATATAATCCTGTTATGAGTTTTGCTAGGGTGGATTTACCACTGCCATTCCCACCCACTAAGAACATGATTTCTCCATGCTCTAACGTTAAATTAATTCCCTTGATTTCAAAGACATGCGCTTCATTGGCTCCCCTGTAGGCATGCTGTATGTCCGTTAGTTTAATTCGTTGCCAGTCTTGTGAAAAAGCTGGCTTTGGTGAGGCTTTTAACGAGGACGACAGCGCTATCGAATTTTCTAGTAAAGATAAGCCTAAAGATTCTACTTTCTCCAAGGCAATGCTAGCTCGCGCGATCGCCGGCAAAGCATTGATAATGTCGCCTAGTGGTGTAAACAAATATAAAATCGCTAGCACATAACTGGGCACCAGGGCCGCTGCCGCAGCATTAGACTGAGCCAGAAAAAAGACTAGCCAACCTACTGGAATAAAAACCATAATAATGCCCGAGGAGCCAGCAAACGCGAAGGCCGTAATCCCCTTTATCCAATAGCGCATTGCCTGGTTGGCGCTGGCCTTTAAGTCCGCTTCCAAGAAAGCCTGTCGTCGTTGCCGGTTCAACTGCAGTTCTTTGGTTCCTTCCGTAACAGAGCGAAAATGACCAAACAAAATATCGGAAACCTGACGGGCAAGCCGGAAAGATTTAATCCCTGGCCTTTGCATCAGGTTGTATAGCGTAAAGCCAAGGACAATAAAAAGCAAAATAATGGCGAACACCGACGGTGACAGCCAACAGAGGTAAATACAAACGCCCACCAAAATCGCGACATTGACAAAAAGCAGGGCTAAATTTGTAGACGCTTCTGAAATAGTGTTGATATCTTCTAGCAGAGTTGCTAACAGCTTAGGTTGACCCAAGTATTCCAAATGCTGAAGTGGGCAGTTCAAGAGGCGCTCGGAAATATCTATTCGCAAATTTCGGATAACTTTTTGCGACAGCCGCACGATCAGGATCCAGCTCAAAAATTGGCAAAGCCATAGAGATAGGCAAAAAGTAGCAAACACCCCAAACAAGCCAGTCTGAACCGTCGGCAATTGCGCGATCGCCTGATTGATAGTCGCAATAATTCCAGCGCTGCTGACGCCGCTCAAGATGCTGCTTAACATGGCCAAGAAAAATTCTCTGCCGCCAGTTTTCAGCAAAAGAAGGATGAGCTTAATTAATTTGTGGAATAGGTTGTTTAGGGCGATGGAACGGCTTGGTGAGCAGCTAGATTTAGGCTGCCAAGCAGGCTCAATTTACGCTCTGGGAGGGCAAGGGAGCCCTACAACAAATGCGATCGCCGCCATCAAGGCAGGGAAAATATAACCTGCAAAGAGCCCTCTACCTATTAAGCAGCGCCTAAGAAGTTAGCTAAACCCCGCAAGAATCAGCAAAACCCCTGCCCCTAGAGCAATTAGTGCCAAGACCAAGCCCGCATTCGGACTACCTTTCCAGGAATAATTTTTTTCTTCAGGCATGAAGATACCTCATTTCAGCACCTCATCATTGTGACATCTGCCCGCTCAAGACTGCAGACGTGGGCCATGCCAAGCGCCAAAAACCAACCGACCCGATCAACTCTGCGAGGCTAAGACAGAGTCCTTAGGGCGAGCAAAAATCATCCGCCCTGCCGACGTTTGCAGCGAGCCCGTCACCACCACATCAATTTCATCGCCAATAAAGTCTCGCCCTTCTTCAACCACCACCATCGTGCCGTCATTAAGGTAGCCGACGCCCTGCTGAGGTTCTTTACCCTCCTTCAAAATCCGCAGCCCCATATCGTCGCCGGGCAGATAGCTAGGCCGAATTGCCTGGGCTAAGTCGTTGATGTTTAGCACCTCTACCTCTTGGAAGCTAGCAACCTTGTTAAGGTTGAAGTCGTTGGTCAGCAGCATGGCGTTGAGTTCCTGCGCCAGCCGCACCAACTTGGCATCCACTGTAGGCACATCATCATAGTCAATAGAAGAAATCACGACGCGGCTAGCAAAGGTTTCGCGAATGCGATTCAGCACATCCAGGCCGCGCCGCCCGCGCACCCGCTTTTGGTCGTTTGAGGCATCGGCCACCTGCTGCAGCTCTTGCAAGACAAATTGCGGCACCAGGATTTGGCCTTCTAGAAAATTGGTTTCCAACAGTCCTTCAATGCGGCCGTCGATGATGCAGCTCGTATCCAAAAGCTTGGTTTTAGATGGTTTGAGGGTGCCCTCGGCCACTAAGGTCGATTCCATCGTGCCGGGATTAATCAAGCGCAGGAGCGATCGCCCGTGAGTATCTGCTAAATTCATTCCTGAAACTGCGAAAACCACGCTCCCCATCACCGCCAGCAGGGGTTTGATAAAGCCAAACTCATCGGGAATCGGCAGCAAAAATAGTGGCGCCAGCATCAAATTGGCAATCAACAGCCCCACCACAAGCCCAATAGCCCGGCTGAGCAGGCGATCGGGAGGCAGCTCTCGAACCTGAGCCTCCAGACGACGATAGCTGGTTTGCATCACTAAGCCAATCGCCGTTCCAAACAAGGCCCCAAAGCCTGCCGTCACAGAACTGAGGCCTTCTACACTGCTAACTTCGTCCAAAGCGCCTGCTGGCAGTAGTTCGGGCGCGTAATAGCCAATCCCGGCACCAGCAATGATAAATGAAATGATGATAAGTGCATCTAGCATGATGACAAGCTGCTATGGCTAAGAAAAAAGGGTATGTATTCCAGTAATGCAGGTGTCCCACTTCTAAGGTACGACACCCCACAGTTAAGGCAATAGCCTACGAGGTGCTTTACCGTACGATCAATACGGCAATCAGCCCTTTAGCTTGAAAGCTAACGGCTCAAACCGATTCACGCCTAGATTTGCAGCAAATTGTCACACTCCGGCTTAACTGACCTTCAAAAGCGATATCAAATTAAATCATTGTAAAAATTAGCCACAGGCGCTCACGTTAAAGCGGCCGCATGGTGGGCCAGGTGATCGCCGATAAAGCTAGCGATGAAATAGTAGCTGTGGTCGTAGCCAGGCTGCATCCGCAGGGTGAGCGGGTGGTCAACGGCCTTGCAGGCGGCGGCGAACAGGTCGGGCTGCAGTTGCTCTTTGAGAAAGGTGTCAGCCTCGCCCTGATCAATCAGGATGGGGAGCCGTTCGGAGGCGTCTTTTACCAGATGGGTAGGATCGTAGGCTAGCCAGGTGCTCATGTTGCTGCCCAGGTAGTTGCTAAATGCTTTTTTGCCCCAGGGCACCTGCGATGGCGCGACGATCGGCGCAAAGGCTGACACGCTTTTGAACCGTTCCGGATTGCGCAGAGCAATCATCAAGGCTCCATAACCGCCCATTGAGTGACCCAGGATACCCTGATGGGTTGCTTTGATCGGGAAGTTGGCGGCGATCGCTCCTGGCAACTCACTGACCACATAGTCATACATGTGGTAGTGCTTGGCCCACGGTTCCTGGGTAGCGTTCAGATAAAACCCGGCACCGCTGCCGAAGTCGTAGCTATCGTCTTCGCCTGGTAGGTGGCAGCCGCGAGGACTCGTATCTGGGGCAACAATCATTAGACCGTGCTGCGCGGCGTACTGTTGGGCCCCCGCTTTAGTAATAAAGTTTTGCTCAGTGCAGGTCAGACCGCTAAGCCAGTAAACAACTGGGCAGGACTGCGTTTCCGCCTGCGGTGGCAGGTAAACTGCAAAATTCATCTCGCAGTCCAGCACTTGAGAATGATGGCTGTAGACGTTTTGCCAACCGCCGAAGCTGCGCTGATGAGTTGTAAGTGTGAGCGTGCTGGGTGAGTTCATTGGGGCTAGGCAGACACAAAGTCCGGCAAAAATCGAGAACTTGAGGGTGATTTGGAAACTGTTGGGGAACCAGGCATGCCCCCCTGGCATCCGCCAATTCTGGAGACTAGCATCGGGCTTCCTCAAAGCTGGGAATTAAGCAGCCAAAGACTGATGCCACTATGTCAGTCTTGATGATGTCAAGGGCTAGCTTTTGATTAATAAATCACAACGGAGCGGATACTTTTGCCGGCGTGCATCAGGTCAAAGGCCGTGTTGATGTCTTCCAGCGGCATGGTTTGGGTGATGACAGGGTCGATTTTGATTTCACCGGAAAGGAAGCGATCCACATAGCCAGGCAGCTGACTACGCCCTTTCACGCCGCCAAAGGCAGAACCGCGCCATACCCGTCCAGTCACCAGCTGAAACGGCCGTGTGCTGATTTCTTGGCCTGCAGCTGCCACCCCGATAATGATCGATTCACCCCAACCTTTGTGACAGCATTCCAGCGCCGCCCGCATTAGCTCCACGTTACCAACACACTCAAAGCTGTAGTCCGCGCCGCCATCAGTTAAATCGACAATCACTTGCTGAACGGGCGAATCGTAGTCCTTGGGGTTAATGCAGTCGGTTGCCCCCAGTTGGGTCGCCAACTCAAACTTGTCAGAGTTAATGTCAACGACAACAATGCGTCCCGCCTTGGCCATAACGGCCCCCTGCACGACGCTTAATCCCACACCGCCTAATCCAAAGACCACAACCGTCGAACCGGCCTCAACTTTAGCGGTATTGAGCACGGCCCCGATACCTGTGGTGATGCCGCAGCCCAGTAGACAAACTTTTTCTAAAGGCGCTTCCTTATTGACCTTAGCCAGGGAAATTTCAGGCACCACGGTGTATTCGCTAAAGGTGCTGGTGCCCATGTAGTGATAAAGCGGCTGGCCCGCTTTGCTAAAACGGGAGGTGCTGTCGGGCATCAAGCCCTTACCTTGAGTTACCCGAATCGCCTGACAGAGATTCGTTTTACCGGAGCGACAAAACTTGCACTCACCACACTCCGGCACATAAAGAGGAATGACGTGATCACCGGGTTGAACGCTGGTAACCTCTGCACCTACTTCTTCAACGATGCCGCCGCCTTCATGACCCAAGATTGCAGGAAACAGTCCCTCAGGATCTTTTCCTGAAAGTGTATAGGCGTCAGTATGGCAAACGCCCGTGGCTACGACCCGTACCAGCACTTCGCCAGCTTTGGGGCCTTCCAGGTCAATTTCTTCGATTGCCAGTGGTTTACCCGCTTCCCAGGCGATCGCAGCTCGTGTCTTCATGCCATAGCCCTCAAATTTGTGTTTAACGAAGTAAAACCAATGTCCTTCAGAATGACATCGAACATTGTTGTCGGGACAACTGCTCAAGTTTTCTCAAAAGTTCCTTACACTAAGCAAGTTTTAGTTCGATCGCTGACTGTCATGCTCACTAGGCTTCCCGAGTCTACACGAGCATCGTTAAAGCAGGCTCAAAAGGCAGCGCTGCCAGCAATCGGAGAAGATTGCTGGCAGCGCCTGACAGTATTTAGCTTAGCTGGAACCACTGAGGAAAAAGTCATGCTGACTGACAGAAGCCAGCCCAAATTGGCTGCTCTAAGTGGCAGACTGACGACGCTTAATAAGCCCCAAGCCACCGATTAAGACGACCCCTGCCAGCAGGCCGGGTTCCGGCGCTTCCACATCACCGCCGCCATCAGGAATTCTGACTGTCGGCAGGTTGCCCATCATCGCCAAACCATCGTTGATGCACTCAGCAAACACGTGCGCAATGAAATCACCATCGGGCAACAGGCTGCGGTCAAAGCTGAAGCCAATTGTGTGACGCCCGGCGACGCCAGCGTTGACGGCCCCAAAATCAAGCCCTGCATCAGCCAGCTGAAGCTCGTCTAAGAGGGAAATGCTGCCTAAATAATCACCGGATGCGATGGAATTAGAAACCGCTCGTTTACCTTGTTGGAAATATTCGTCGTGGCCCAGGTCTCCCATTGAGGCAGTGCCTCTCACTCTCTGGCCGTTAACTCTATATTTCCTGTTCGCCCAGTTCCTGTGGGATTTCATGCTCTTAAAGCCAGAATTCTCGGCGGTAGTGTTCATCCCGACGACATTGCCATAAACGCCAATTTCATTGACGCCAGAATCATTACCTGCGTCAAACTTAATAGCAAACAAATCGCCTTGAGAATCGCCTAAGTCTGCCCCAGTAAAGTTAAAGAATAAATCACCGTAATGAATGTAGTTATCTTGTGCCCTCCTATAATATTCTCCTCCTAAATTCAGGTTGGAATTGATCGCGATAAAGACCTTGTCAGCGGTCTCTTTCAGAGCCATACCGTAAAACTCATAGTTGCTTCTTGAACCGCGCCTGCCAGCGTCGGAACCATCATCAAACGAGTCGATTGTGTAGGTCCATTCTTCAGCTTGGACGGGTGCCAGCCCGACACAAGTGGAAACCACCGCACAACCAGCCAGCAAGGTTAATGTTTTAGTGACGAAATTCATAGATCTCCATCTCAGTAAGTACGCCATCTCCTATTCGCTTGACACCCACATCTAAAGGTTGCCTAATGAGTTTTATAAAAGTCAATGGTAAGAGTTTAATTTGAGCAATGATTTATGCTTTTTTGAAAACAGATTTTCTGTATTTAAAGAACTAATAGAATTCACTTAAATCGAAATCTTGAACGAAATTAAAACTGTTGAATTTACATAAAAGAAATTACGGAAAAGCAATGAATAGAGTTGCTTATTGTCGGCAGAATAAGCAATTTGGTTAGCGACTTCCGTAAAAGCAATGAATTAAATTTCTCCAGGAATGATGATATGCCTCCCTATGCCTGAGAGAGTACTGAATACTGGATATTGGGTCAGAGGTGATGCGCAAACTCCCTGAACGTCAGTGATCTAAAGCTGTCACACTTCTAGTAAATCTCGCCGAGGATCGCTCAAATGCCTGTCTAGCCTTGATCTAAAGGCTACTTAGATTTCCTGTATAAATCAGCTTTTAGACCGAAGCAGGCTAAAATTAGCCGTGGCGGGCTGACCGAGCGTTATGCATCGAGCGATTCGACAATTTAATCTAGTCCGGAGGCTGGGGACGATTGCCCTTGCTCTAAGCATCCTCTATGCCTTGGCGATCGCTTACATCACGGCACGACAGCGGCACCTAATTTATCGACCCCGCCCTGAGCTGTCGCTGTTGCCGGATCACCCAGATTTTGGCCTGACCTATGAAGACGTTTGGATTCCAGTGGGGGAATCAGGCCATCGCCTGCATGGTTGGTGGTTGCCAGCAACTGCTGAGGACTCTGTGGTGCTGCCTGATGAACCGGCCCAAATTTTGCCGTCTTCCAAGGTCATGCTTTACCTATGTGGCGTCGGCCGCAATATGGGC
>JBCCNE010000232.1:0-7337 GCA_039026015.1 Cyanobacteria bacterium P01_C01_bin.70
AAATATTCTGTCCTCCAAGCTGCACCCCTAAGGCAGCGGCATAGGCACACTCGCTCCAGCCCGCATTGGGGCTGGGATCAGCCGGAGCATCACGACAGCAGAGCTGCCAGACTCGACGGGGATGGCCTGACAGCAGCGCGACAGTGAACACGGTAAGGCGACAGGGTAGCCAAGTGGCTATATCTTCGGCACGGGCGCTAAACCAGCCCAAATGCTGATATGGCGGCACGCGATAGCCCACCATTGAGTCCAAGGTGCTCAAGGCTTTGTAGGCGATCGCCAGGCCGACACCGACGGCTGGAGTGATTGCCAATCCCACCAGGGCATAAAACAGCGGGGCCATGATCCCATCGGTAGCATTTTCGCTGATAGTCTCCATAACGGCGCGCAGAATTTCACGCTCTGAGAGTCGATCAGTATCTCGCCCCACATAGCGGCTGAGGTGCTGACGCGCGGTGGGCAAATCATCCTGCTGCAGCGGTTGCAAAACAGCTTCTGCCGCCTGCCGCAAACTGCGGGCCGCTAAACAGCTCGCGAGGGTAATGACCGCCATCGCCAGCCCCAAACCTTGATGCAGACGAGCAGCCAGCATGACTGCTCCCGCCGCGATCGCACCACTTAGCGCCGGCAACCCAATGCCCAAAATAATCCCTGCCAGCCGCTGTGCCCTTGAGGATGGCAGCCAACGCTGTACTCCGCGTTGGTAATGGTGAATGACCCAGCCCATCACCTGCACCGGGTGTAACCAATGCCACGGATCTCCCAGCATAAAGTCGAGCGCCGCCGCCAACAGAAGTATGGCAATCGCCTCGTTACACCACAAAGCTGGCATTTTCTCCTTGAGACGCTTGCCAACTGCGAGCATCGTAGTAAAGGTCTTCCAGCGTAATGCTGAATAGAGCCGCCTTCATTTTTTCGTGCAGCCGCTTCCAAATGCTGAATGTGACCCAGTCTTCGGCCTGGTTTAAGTCAGGTGCATAGCGAGGCAGGGGAGCAGCTGTTTCGCCTACGGCGGCTAAAATTTCGCCGAGTGATATGTCGACAGCGGCCTTAGCCAATCGATAGCCTCCCTGAGTCCCTCGCACTGAGACGACTAAATCAGCGCGCCGCATCTCCATTAGCAGCTTCTCTAAATAAGGGGCAGGCAGGTTTTGGCGCTGGGCAATCGCCCTGACCGAAGCCAAGCTACCGTTAGCCTGCAAACTCAAATCCAACAGCGCCTTGACACTGTAATGTCCACGTTTGGTCAATTTCATGGGAGCTTTGCGATTCTTTTATTCAGCAGTGCCGCGGCTCACTCTCAGGCCGAGCCAAAATAGAAAAGCCCGCCTCAGGAGTCAGATCTCTGGCATAAAAGCAGCGGTCTTTCAACATTTTGCTTGTGACAATACAAGTTTCTGAAGGCACGTTTTTAAGGTATTTCTAGCATATGCCAGTCAGCATCAGCGGCCATAAAAGACTTGTCTCTCAACAGCATAAGTGCTGTGGCCAGTGATTGAATGAGGCGTTTACCAGCAGCCGTCGTCTAGCCGTCTGGCCCGATTGTCACCACGGCAGCAATCCCTAACCTGTTGAGTTGTGCAGGCCCGGCAAGGTCAATTTCTAACAGCTTCTGTGATTCATTGACAACGCATTCCAGGTAGCAACGACTATCAATTCCCCTCCACGCTGCCTACTTAACAGACTCAAACTGCTGTCAAAAGGGGCTCAAGACCGGTCATGTCTCTGCAAAAATCGGGCTTCTGCAGGTGATTTAGCGTCCATTCATCACGGCTTCTAGAGACTAACGACCATAAAATCAAGGATTTAAACATGTTCATAAAGCAGTGACCATAATCACATCTACAATCCGACAGTTGATTTCGTTCGCAATAATCTGTGCGTTGTCCCAATCTTTTCAAGCATTCATCACAAAAATATCGTTCACAAATACGATTTTGCGCTAAGATTCCAATCTTGAATCATGAGTTTCATCAGACGTAAATTCTTTGAAGCCGTTTTTTCATAATCAACATTAATGCAAAGAAACACAATTTGATAGCTCTAATTTCCGGATTTAGGATTACAGTTAATGTCGATAGGATTGGACATGATTTCTTGACTAATCCTGAGTTCTGTATATCGAACTGTTGTAGGTTGCGAGATATCAACAATGGCTGAAAAGCAAGAGATGTTGACCGGGCAAGCGCTGGTACAAAAAGTCAAAGAGTTAGAAGACCTCACCAAAGAAGAAAAGGCGAGAGCTTGTGGCTATTACACCATCACCAAAAATGGCACTGAGCGCGTCAATATGATGAAGTTTATGAACGCGTTGATTGCCGCAGAAGGGATTGAGCTTGATAGTGAGCAGAGTACCAATGGCCGGGGTGGTCGCAGCGCTAGCTACCGTATCACAGTCCAATCCAATGGCAATTTGCTGATCGGAGCAACCTATACTAAGCAGATGGGATTAAAGCCGGGAGATGAATTTGAGATTTCGCTGGGGCGCAAGCATATTCACCTTAAGCAATTGGATATTGACGAAGAAGATTAAACTGGCTTTACCAAAGCAAGTGCCGCAAATATCTGTATTGGTAATTTAGCGATCGACCGCTGCTGTCAAGTCCTTTTCATTGCCATTAGGCACCTTAGAATAGGTATTTACAAGGTCTGGAGAAGCTTGCCAGTCAATGATTAACGCTATCTTCGGCAAATCTCTTTGCCGCCATTGCTGAAAATATTAGTCATTAATATTGCTCGCCAGTTTACTCGCAGAATGAAGGTCTTGAGCAGCGCTAAACCTGGACTTGAGGGGCTGCCCATCAGGGCTAGTTTTGCGGGTTTCTAAACAGTTTCTGGGTGTCTGTACCAAATAGTTGACATGTCCATACCGCTTATCCTTGAGGTCGCCATTGGCCTGGTTTTTATTTATCTGATTCTTAGCTTACTGGCGAGTGAGATTCAGGAGATCATTGGCACGCTCTTGCAGTGGCGCGCAGAGCATTTGAAACGTTCAATCGAGGTGCTGATTGCGGCTAACGATAAAGAGAGTAAGGCGGCAGCCGAGGCCTTTGCCGATCGCCTCTACGAGACCCCTTTACTCAGCAGTTTAAATCAGGAAGCTACTGGTCCAATTGCCCATTTCTTTCGCTTGTTCAATCAGGCCGTTGGGAAGTCTTATCGGACGGTTACTCAAGCCCGTAATGTGTTTGGCAATAAAACCAGCGGTCCTTCGTATATTCCCTCTAAAACCTTTGCCCAAGCGCTTTTAGAAAGCTTGCAAATCGAAGAACTCCGAAAAGTTCTGCTGGAAAGCCGGTTAAGTCAGTTTACCGAGGAACGCCTGCTGCTGCCGCTTAGTCACATGGTCAATGACTTGCGCGCCAGCACCGCCAATGAGTTTCTGCTCAACACCGAATTTCGCCATCTTGAAAACGCTATCAGGCAGCTGATTGACGACTTTCAATCGCGCCGTGCCACCCTGTCAGAAACCCTTGATCGCCTCATCGTGCGCTTAGAAGAATTTACCGTCGCTGCTCAGGATACCCTGCCCGATAATCATCACCTGACGGAAACGTTTATGCGGCGACTGGAGTATCTTAAGCAAACCCTCGCCAACACCAAGCTTGACAAAGCTGCTTTAATGAAGGCCATTCAGCCCAGTCTAGCCGAACTAGTGGCTGTAGTCGATCAAAAAAGTGCCATTTACCGCGAATTAAAAAGCTTAGTGGGCCGGGACAGCGGTCAGGCTAAAGCGATTTTGGAGACGATAGAGGCCCAGTCAATTCCCCCTAGTTTGCGGGCGACGCTGATTTCCCTAGCAGAAAAAGCCAGCAGTTCGCTGGCGGCTCAGGCCAGCGACACGGTGCTTAATACAGTGCAAAATTTGGCCGATGATTCGGTCAGCAGCTTAAAAATTTATTTGTCCGATTTAGAAAGTGATGTCAAGTCGCTCAGCACCGAAGTTGAAGCCTGGTTTAATCGCGGTATGGCTCGAGCGCAGGGCGTTTATAAGCGCAATGCTAAGGCCGTGGGCATACTGATTGGTATCGCGATCGCCATTTCCCTCAATGCTGATTCGCTGCACATACTCGATCGCCTCTCCCGCGATCCGGCAATTCGCTCAGTGATCAGTCAGGCCGCTGATGAAATTGCCGCCACTGATCCGAATCCTGAAGCGATCGCCCAGCTGGAAGAAGAAGTCGATTCTATTTTGAGCAACTTGCCGATTCCGATTGGCTACGGTAAAGCCGTCACCACCCGCCAAGAGGCGGCTCAAGCCGCTTGGTTTATGCCGCTGATTCCACGCCGATTGATTGGTTGGTTGATTACCGGCTTTGCTATCTCGATGGGGTCAAACTTTTGGTTCAACCTGCTCAGGCGTGTCGTAAACGTTAGAAATTCTGGCAAAGAAGAAGGGACAGACTAGAGGCTGCCATCATTTAGCTATCTAAAGCTGCGACAGCAAGGAGTTCAGCCCCTTGCTTGTGACGTGGGCACGGAAGTGAGTCTTAAGCCGTTGTCATGCTTGCTGCTGGGGAAGTCCAGTGGCCGAATTGCGACAGGCGAGCTGCATTCCGCTGCTGCCAGGACTACAATGTCTCCACAGCCGAGTAATTATGGTCTATGCCGTCTAGCCTGGGTAAACCCAAATTGCCATCCAACCTATGGCGGGCGCGGCTGTCGCGGCGCATCGTTTTTTGGGTCTTTCTCAGCATTGTGGTGATTGAGGCCATTATTTTGGTGCCGTCGGTGATGCGTCGCGAGCGCGAATTGCTGGAATATCTGCGAGCGCTCTCCACCGCTCAGGCAGAAGGCGTTCTCGGTGCTCAAGCCGGTATGGCGGACGCCGATGATGCGGAGGTGCTGACCCGGTTAGAGACGCTATTGAGCAATGACGTCATTTTGGGGGGGGCGCTTTATCGGGCTGATGGCACCCTGATAGACACGTTTGGCGAGCCGCCTGATTTAGGCAATCCCATCACCCTGGAAGAGGGACAGGGGGAAGTTAGACGTGATCGTTACAACCGTCAAACTCAGCGCTATGATGCGGTTTGGGAAATGTCTCCCCTAGAAGGACGCTATGAGTTAGTGATTCGTCACGATGCGACTTGGGTCGGGCGCGAATTTTACTTTTTCATCGCTCGTATCACAGGGTTAGTGCTGATTATCTCCGTTTTTGTGACGGGAGCCACGATGATTGTGCTAGATCTTCTGGTGATTTCGCCAGTGATGGCACTGCGGCGAGATTTACGGCGAGCGGGCAACGCTCTGAGCCAGAATCGGGATGCTCGATCGCTCCCCTTTGAGTCAGTGCAGCTGGGCACATCCCGCCAAGATGAGCTGGGCGAAGTGATTTTGACTTTTGAAGAAATGGTCAAACAGGCTAGTGATGCGATCGCCGAGCGTGATCAAGCCGAAGCCGATCTGCGTCTTTCAGAAGAAAAATTCTCTAAATCTTTCTATGCCAGCCCCAATCCCATGAGTTTGAGCGTGATCAAAACCGGCAAACTCCTGGAAGTCAACGACAGTTTTCTCAGCCTCTATGGTGCCGAACGGGAGGCGGTCATTGGTCAAACCGCGACTAGTTTAAGATTGTGGGCCGATTTGAGCGATCGTGCCGCCATGCTCGCCACCATCCAGCAGCAGGCTTTCATTCGCAATCAAGAGTATCGGTTTTGCACGGCGCAGGGAGACGTCCGCACCGTGCTCTACTCAGCCGAGCTGGTCAGGCTCAATGGTGAAGACTGCATTCTCTCAGTTTCTAATGACATCACTGAGCGCAAAATCGCCGAGGAAGCCCTTAGCGAGAGCGAGCAGCGCTTTCGCACGCTGGTAGAGCAGGCCACTGACGCCCTGTTTGTCATCAGTGCCGGCGGCAAACTCATCGACGTTAACCAAGAAGCCTGCCACACCCTCGGCTATACTCGCGAAGAACTGCTGCAGCTTTCGGTGCCCGATGTTCAGCAAGCCGTGCCGCTTGATGACTTAGCCCACGCCTGGAATTTACAGCCTGGCGAGGCTATGACCCGCGAAAGCTTACACCACCGTAAAGACGGCAGTCAGTTTCCGGTGGAGATCCGCCTGGGCCGCATTGAAATCGGCAGTAAACCTGTACTTTTGGCCCTCGCCCGCGATATTTCTGCTCGCAAAGAGATGCAGCAGGCCCAATCTCGATTAGCCGAAATTGGCGAACTAGCCGCCATGATTGTGCATGAGGTGCGCAATCCACTGACGACGGTGCTGATGGGGCTGCGATCGTTTGAGCAGATGGATTTGCCCGATCGCGCCAGAATGCGCCTCTCTTTTGCCCTCGAAGAATCAGAGCGCCTACAGCGGCTGCTAAACGAGATTTTGCTATACGCCCGTGAGCAGCAGCTCGATCTAGAGCCTTTAAAACTAGGGCCGTTTTTACAAACGCTCCAGGCTGAATTCTGCCATCAGCCAACCGCCCACGAACGCATTTTGCAAACCGTTGGCCTGGAAAATGCAGGACATGTGATGGGCGATCGCGATCGGCTTAAGCAAGTGTTTATCAATCTGCTAAGTAATGCTTGTGAAGCCGTGGCGGCGGGCGATTGCATTACCTGCTCGCTGGTGGAAGCGACCGAGACCATCACCGTAAAAATTCACAACGGCGGCGACCCCATTCCACCAGACATTTTACCCAAGCTGACCCAGCCTTTCTTTACGACGAAATCCACTGGCAACGGTTTGGGTCTAGCCATCACCCGCCGAATTGTCGAAGCCCACGGCGGCACCATTCACTTCACCTCAACTGCGGCAACCGGCACGACGGTCACGGTTCAGTTCCCGGTCAATCGAGACTAGAGTCTCAAAGCTCTGCGCAATTCGGAAAAGGTGGAAATTAAAAACTGTGCTGGCAAACTTGCCTCGCGTCCAAAGTCACAAATCTACAGTTGCCAATTGGCATGCTTCCTTTTGGTCAGGCCAGTGGACCAAAGCACACTATAGTCAGCAATGGGAAAAGCTGTTACGCATCCTGTCCCTGGCTGTTTTACCTCGCCTTGAAGAGTAGCTACTGTTAGTTTGTACCCGTAGCTCTTTGTTTTCCCTTTGACTGCCACGATCAGCCCCCAACAACCTTGAGCACCGGATAGGCTGCATACTCTCTGCCGCTGCCGCTTACGGTCTCTGTTGATGAGCAGACAGGCTTAGGTAGCTGGCATAAACTGCTTGAGAAATTCCAGGAAAACCTTCACCTTCAGCGGCATATAGGCCCGCGATGGACAAACCAGCCAAGCGGCGGTGTTGAACTCGGTGGCAGCGACTTGATAATCAGGAAACACATCGACCAACTCGCCAGAGGCCAGCTCACGGTCAATGAGCCAATTGGG
>JBCCNE010000233.1:0-7329 GCA_039026015.1 Cyanobacteria bacterium P01_C01_bin.70
CCTTAAAAAGGGGGAAACGCTTGTACAGCAGGAATTCTGGGAGAGCCCCTTTGTCAAGGGGGCGGCGACAGCGGGGGATCTTTAGCCTGCCTCACGATGGTTGAAAGGATCCCCCTTAATCCCCCTTAAAAAGGGGGAAATGCTTGCACAGCGGGAATTCTGGGAGAGTCCCCTTTCTCTAGCGCAGCCATGCCCGGAGGGCTTTAGGGGGCGGCGATAGCGGGGGATCCGATGACCCAACTCAACAATAGTGACTTTCATCTGCCGTATAATCCCGCTCTCATCTCCAGAGCCAAAGAACTGCGAAAAAACATGACCCCAGCCGAAAAGAAGCTGTGGTATCAATATCTCAGAAACTTTGAATATCGAGTCTTAAGACAGCGACCGATTGACCATTTCATCGTCGATTTCTATTGCCCTCATCTCAAATTGGTCATTGAATTAGATGGAGATAGTCATTTCAACGAAGTTGCTAGAGCCTATGATTTACAAAGGAGTCAGACTTTAGCTGGGTATGGGCTCCAGGTTATACGGTTCACCAACAAACAAGTGTTCAGCCAGTTTGAAGCTGTTTGTGCATCTATCGCAGCCGTAACCGCCCCCGTCAAATAAAAATTCTCACTCAACTCCTCGGCCTCAACCTCGAACTTGCCCACAAAGAAAACCTTTGTCAACCTGAACTCATCAGCGTTGGTCGATAGAGTCTGATGAGTTGGTGGACGTTGCCACCGCGATCGCCCCTTCATCCTTCACATTGGGATGGAAGTAGTCATAGATTTGCTGGGCCATGTGGGGGCCGATGCCGGGAACGTTGGCAAGCTGATCGGTTGAGGCTTCACGGATGTAGTCGATGGAGCGGAAGGCCGCCAGTAGTTCCTTTTGGCGGTGCTGGCCCAAACCGGGAATGTCGGAGAGGCGCGATCGCCGCATCCGGTCCGTACGCTTTTTGCGGTGAAAGCTGACGGCAAAGCGATGGGCTTCGTCCCGCAGTCGCCGCAGCAGCTGCACTCCCGGCTGTTCGGCTTCCGTATTCAGGGACCGAGTTTCTCCTGGCAAAAAGATTTCTTCGCGCTTTTTCGCCAAGCTGACTACGTTCAGTTCCTGCAGCAGGTTGAGTTCTCGCAGCACTTCGACTACAGCGGAGAGCTGTCCCTTGCCCCCGTCGATCATCACCACGTCGGGCCAGTCGGGATTGCCCACTCGCTGTTTATTTGGATCAGCCGCATAGCGCCGAAACCGGCGGCGAATCACCTCGGCCATGCTGGCGAAGTCGTCGGAATGCCCGGCCCGCACCTCGGGATTTTTGATTTTGTAGTGGCGATAGTGCTGCTTAGCAGGCATGCCGTCTACAAATACCACCTGGGAGGCTACCGCATCGGAACCCTGGATATGGGAGATGTCGTAGCCTTCGATGCGCTTGGGCTGATCGGGTAGGTCGAGAATTTCCGCCAGATCCTGCATGGCCTGGGCGTTGCGATCGGCCACCTTTTGCATGCGCACCAGTTCGTATTGGGCGTTGCGCTCCACCATTTCCACAAGTTCCGCTTTGGTCTGCCGCTGGGGCACCTCGATTGCCACCTTGCGGCTCCGCCGCTCGGTCAGATATTCCGCCAAAATATCAGCGTCGGGCAGCTCGTGCTGCACCAAAATTTCGGCAGGAATTTCAATCGGCTCCACCATCGAGTAGTGCTCTTCTAATACTCGTTGGAGGATTTCTCCTGGCGTGCCCGCCTGGGCGTCGGCGTTGAATCCCAGTCGTCCCACCAGTCGTCCGGCGCGAATCTGGAAGAGCTGAATGCAGGCAAACTGGTCATCGCTGGAAAGGGCGATCGCGTCCCGCGACACCGTATCGTCCGGTAGCGCCACCTTCTGATGAGCCGTCAATCGTTCTAGCCCCTTCAGCTGGTCGCGAATCAGCGCCGCCTGTTCAAATCGCAGCTCTTCCGCCGCTTTTTCCATCTGCTGGGTAAGCACGACTTCCAACTCATCGGTGCGTCCCTGAAACACCATCGCCACTCGCTGTACGGTCTTGTGGTAATCCTCTGGCGAGATCAGCGCTTGGCATACCCCCGGACATCGCCCAATATCATAGTTCAAGCAGGGCCGATCTTTAAACAGTGGCTGAGGCCGCTGCCGCAGGGGAAAGGTGCGCTTAGCAATGCTTAGGGTACGTCGCAGCAGTCCGGCATCCACATAGGGACCGTAATAGCGGTCTTTCAGATTTTTACGGCGCTTGCGGGTGACGAAAATGCGCGGGTAGTCCTCCGACCAGGTGATACAGAGGTAAGGATACTTTTTGTCGTCCTTTAGCAGCACGTTGAAGTGGGGCTGGTGCTGCTTAATCAGGTTGGCTTCCAGGGCCAGCGCCTCAGCTTCGGTGTCGGTAACGATGAACTCGATATCGACAATCTGCATCACCATAATCGCCGTGCGCGGCATATGGCGATGGGTATCGCGAAAGTACGATCGTACCCGGTTACGCAGTTTTTTCGATTTACCAATGTAAAGAATCTCTCCCCGCGCGTCTTTCATAAAGTAGACGCCAGGCACGAGGGGCAGCTCTTTGAGGATCGCTTCGAGCCGCTCGGAATCTTTGACGAGGGTTTTGCGCTCTTCAGAATACACGGGCAGATGTTAAGGGCAAATCAGGGGCGCATGCTTGTCCTACCAGCATAGCGAGAATAGCAAAAACGCTTTGGTAGGGGAATAAACCTGTTGCGAATCGAGATATCCGAAGGGGAGCGGAGGAGTGGGAGGGTGAGAGGATGGAGAGACTGATCAGAATTTTGTGTAAGCGGTCTAGAATCCCGATAACTCAGGAGACCGCATCATGCCTAAGAAGAAACCAGAACTGAACCGTGCCGATGAGTTGCTAGACGAGCTGCTATCAGACTGTCAAAGCCCAGAAGAGATTCTGGGCGAGTCCGGCTTACTCAAACAGCTCACCAAACGATTGGTAGAACGAGCGTTAGCCGGGGAACTGAACCATCACCTGAAGACCCGCGAGGTCGTCGATGACACAGCTCCCAGCAACAGCCGCAATGGTCACTCACCCAAAACAGTGCAGTCAGAGCAGGGAGAGTTGGAGCTCGCCATTCCCCGCGATTCTCCGAAGGAGAGGCTTCGCCAACGCCAAGGCACCTTTGAACCGGTGTTGGTGCCGAAGCACCAGCGACGACTCAGCGGTTTGGACGAGAAGATTTTGGCGCTGTACGCGCGCGGGATGAGCACCCGCGATATCGCGCTGCAGCTCGAAGAACTCTACGGCGCCCAAATCTCACCGGCCATCATTAGCGAGGTGACCGATGGGGTCAGTGAAGACGTCAAAGCGTGGCAGCGCCGCCCTTTGGATGAACTGTATCCCATCGTTTATCTCGACGCCCTCTACGTCAACATCAAAGTCGCCGGACGGGTGAGCAAGCGGGCCGTCTATGTCGTGCTCGGCATCAACCGTGAGGGCAATAAAGATCTGCTGGGCCTCTGGATTGGCGAGGCGGAAGCGGAAGGGGCCAAATTTTGGCTCAAAGTCCTCACTGACCTGAAAAATCGCGGCTTGAAGGATATCTTGATTGCCTGTTGTGATGGTCTCAAAGGCTTTCCTCAAGCCATTGAGGCCGTGTATCCCCGCACCCAAGTGCAGCTTTGCATTGTCCATCTGATGCGTAACTCGCTGCGTTATGTGCCTTGGAAAGACAGCAAAGCGGTGGCGGCTGACCTCAAATCGATCTATCGAGCCGCCACCTTGGAAGAAGCCGAAGCGGCGTTAGAGGACTTTGCCGTCAAGTGGGACGAGCACTATCCTGCCGTGAGCCAAATCTGGTTCCGCCACTGGGAAAACATCATTCCGATCTTCGACTATCCGATGGAGATCCGCCGCGTCATCTACACCACCAATGCCATTGAGTCCGTCAACCGCTCTTTGCGAAAGGTGATTAAGACCAAGGCCGTTTTTCCCGATGAAGAGTCCGTTTTTAAGCTCATGTATTTGGCGATAAACAATATCTCAAAGCGATGGAATCGTCCTATCAAAAACTGGAGAGCTGCTCTGTCACACTTTGCTATTCTGTTTCCAGAACGCTTTAAACTTTGAACTCAAATCTGCTTACACAAAAATCAGAACACTCTCAATTTGTTGACCTCTTAACCGTAATACCTCTACCAGTCGAGCTTTGCGAACTCCAGTGGTGTCGTCATCGGCTTGTTGAACTGACTCAATGGGTATATTGTTCAGTGCTTTACTTAGCTCTCCTGATTCAAACAGCTGTTGTAGTTTGTATAGCTCATCGTCTGAACCACTCGCTAACAGCTTGATGCTGCCCTCTTCTAGTAACTGAACTTTGACACCTGTTATCCTCTCAATATTTTCAGCAAGTTTAATTTTCTGCTCATCGGTCAGAGAGTTTAGGTCAACACCTGGAATCGTAATCGTAGTAAATCTTTTTTTATATGACGAAATAACTGTGTTTAAGTAATCGTCAACTGCACTCAAGCCCGGTCCTGTAGGACTTTCCACCCAGTCAAGCAGTGCCCTGCTTCTGTCACCTTGAGAGCAATTATCAGGAATGACCCCATACGGCGGTGCCAGAGCAAAAACCAGTTCATCAAACTGGACGGAGACCAACGCACTAACTGTCCGAAAGATATAGAGGCGATCCTCTGAAGAAAGTACTGTTTGACGCGATAACGCCTTTCGAGAAGGATTTACCATGACAAGGTGAAACGTCTATTAGTCTTTAACTATGATAGATGGCCTATATTGTAGAATCAGAGAAATTTTGATTGCCATGCTTAAAGCGCGGTTGCCCTACGCCGCAAATATCCCAGCCTTAATGACCAGAAATTTTCGCTGCTAAAACTAAGCTTGTATCAACCTCACCTTAACAAGGAGAGGTGCCGCAGGCGGTGAGGTACGGTCCGGCACAAAATTCCAGATCTGAATCTGGATGCGGTTTAATTAGCGATCGCTCACCACAAAGCGAGACAAGTTTGCAAACCGTTCCATCAACAACATCAGAATGGCGGTGACGAATACTAGGACGCCCGCGATCGACGCCGCTCGCACATCCAAATTGTTCTGCACCAGCGTCCACATCCGCACCGGCAGCACCTGGGTGCGCGCATCCGACACAAACAGAGAAACCGTGATGTTGTCGAAGGAGGTCAAAAACGTAATAAAGCTCCCGGCAATCACGCCTTGTCGGGCCAAGGGAAACGTGACATGGCGGAAGGTGTACCAAGACCCTGCGCCCAAACTCGCTGAGGCATCCCGAAACGACGAACTCATCTGACTGAGACTCACCAAAATTGTCCGCACCAGGTAGGGCACCCCAACAACAATGTGAGAAATGATCAACGTCGTCACCGACACCCGCCAACCAATGAAGTTAAAAAAGACCAGCAGCGCCAAACCCACGGAGAGGGCAGGCATGGCCAAGGGAGACATAAACAAGGCTTCGAGGGACTGCGTCAAAGGAGTGCGTCGCTCACTAATGACCAGCGCCGCAGCAAACCCCAAGGCAATACAGGTTAACGTCGTCACCGTGGCCACCCAGAGACTATTCCAGGCCGCCGCCCAAAGCTCCGGCAACTCGCGCAAGGCAATGTACCACTTGATCGATAGACCAGCGGGCGGGAACTGCAAAGTTTCACCCGAGGAGAAGGACGCAATCAAGATGATGATGGTCGGCGCGGTGAGCAATAGCAGCGCGGTGTAGGCCCCCAAGCGTAACGCGGCATTGAAGGTAACCCGACTCCAGTCCGTTGCCGACTTTTGGGGCGATCGCGCCATGGGGGAAAGGGTCGGATTGGCCATCGCAGATACCTCAGAGACTGCACGTATCGAAAATCGCTACAGCTTACACATAAGTTTCTTGTCGGTTGGTTATCAGGCTTGAGATCCCCCTAACCCCTCTTGAGAAAGGGGGCAGCCCAACTCAGGTGGTGAAAAGCCCCTTTAATAAGGGGGCGGCGACAGCGGGGGATCTGCCCATAGCGCTAAATTCCGAGATGTGTATAAGCAGTAGTCTCGAAAACCGTGAGGGCGGCTGAACCGCCAGCGGCTTACGTGTGTGTATAGGAACGGGTCAAGCGTCCCAGGGAACTGAGCAAGACCACCACCAGTAACACCGTCACCAACAACACCGTCGAAATAGTCGCTGCAAACGGAAAATCAAACAACGAAATCGCCTGCTGGTAGATATACATGGGCATAAACATAATGCGCCCCCCCCCAATCACCGAGGGGGTAATAAAGGAACTGACCGAGGCCGAAAAGACTAGCAAGGAACCGGAAATAATCCCCGGCAATGTCAACGGCAAGGTGATGCGCCAGAAGGTACGCCACGAGGTTCCACCTAGGCTGGCGGAGGCCGACTCTAGATTTGGATCGAGCCGCGCCATCGCAGCAATCAGTGGCAAAATCATCAGCGGCATCTGAATCTGAGACAGGGCCGCCACCACTCCCTGATGGGTCGACAACAGCCGCAGCGGCTCCTCAATAATGGACAAGCTGAGCAGCGTGGAATTAATCACCCCTTGCCGCCCCAAAATCACAATCCAGGCAAAGGTGCGCACGACGGCACTGGTCAGCAGCGGCAGCACAATCAAGAAGGTCAAAATGCTACGCCAGTTGCCAGGCCGCGTGCGGCTGTGCAACAGCGCTAGGGGATAGCCCAGCAGGAGGCAAACTAGGGTAGTCTTTAACCCCAGCCATACGGTTTCCCACAGCACCTTCAGGTTGAACCCATCGCCAAAAAATTTGACGTATTGACTGGGATTCAACCCTGCTTCCTCCCCACCAGCGGAAAGGCTCGTGATCACCATCAGCACAATCGGTGCGAGATAAAAAGCCACGAGAAAAAGCGTGAGTGGGAGAACTAAACCCCACCCTTTTCCGGCTTTGAGAAGCGCTTTGGCAGACGCCATTAGACGGTGACCTCACGATTGAACCGTTCAATCCACTCGGAACGGTTGAGATTGATGGTGTCCCAATCCAAATACGTCAACTCGGCAATAAAGTCTTCGGGACTACTGGAGAACAGCTCCTCAAACGGCCCAGACAGCTGCACGGCGCTGTTGGTGGGACCAAAGAAGTAGGGGGGAGCGGCCAGCGTATTTTGAGCCTCCTCACTGATGACCGTGTCGATGTAAGCAGCCGCTGCCTCTACGGAGGCTTGGGGATTTTTGACAATGCTCATAGTGGCTCGGATGCCGATTGAACCGCCATCTGGAACGGCCCAGCCCATATTCAAGCCAGCATCCCGCATGGCCAGGATGTCATTGAGATAAATGGGGGCGATATCTATTTCGCCTTGCTGCAGCAGGGTGGCC